>NZ_JBITGG010000002.1:154484-261746 GCF_044456765.1 Micromonospora sp. NPDC050784
GCGGGTGCTCAAGGTGCCACCGGCGCTCAAGGTCCGCAGGGCGACGCGGGCGCTCAAGGCGCCACCGGCGCCCAAGGCCCACAGGGCGACGCAGGCGTCCAAGGTGCCCAAGGCTTCCAAGGCGCCACCGGCTCCCAGGGCCCGCAAGGCGACGCGGGCGCCCAAGGCGCCACCGGCGCCCAGGGTCCACAGGGCGACACGGGCACCCAAGGTGCCACCGGCGCTCAAGGCCCACAGGGCGACGCAGGCGTCCAAGGCGCCCAAGGCTTCCAAGGCGCCACCGGCGCCCAAGGCGACGCGGGCGTTCAAGGCGCCACCGGCGCCCAGGGTCCACAGGGCGACGCAGGCGCCCAGGGCGCCACCGGTGCCCAAGGCCCGCAGGGGGACGCGGGCGCTCAAGGTGCCACCGGCGCTCAAGGTGCCACCGGTGCTCAAGGTCCGCAGGGCGACGCAGGCGCCCAAGGCGCCACCGGCGCCCAAGGCCCACAGGGCGACACAGGCACCCAAGGCGCCCAAGGCTTCCAAGGGGCCACCGGCTCCCAGGGTCCGCAAGGCGACGCAGGTGCTCAAGGCGCCCAGGGCGACGCGGGTGCTCAAGGTGCTACCGGCGCTCAAGGCCCGCAAGGCGACGCGGGCGCTCAAGGCGCCACCGGCGCACAAGGCCCACAGGGCGACGCAGGCGCCCAAGGTGCCCAAGGCTTCCAAGGCGCCACCGGCGCCCAAGGCCCGCAAGGCGACGCAGGCGCTCAAGGCGCCCAGGGCGACGCGGGTGCTCAAGGCGCCACCGGCGCACAAGGTCCGCAGGGCGACGCAGGCGCTCAAGGTGCCCAAGGCTTCCAAGGCGCCACCGGCGCCCAAGGCCCACAGGGCGACACAGGCGCTCAAGGCGCCACCGGTGCACAAGGTTTCCAAGGCGCCCAAGGTGTGCAGGGCGCCCAGGGAGACGCCGGCGTACAAGGCGCACAGGGTGCTCAAGGTTTCCAGGGCGCCCAAGGCCCGCAGGGCGACGCAGGCGCCCAAGGCCCGCAGGGCGACGCAGGCGCCCAAGGCCCGCAGGGCGACGCAGGCGCCCAAGGCGCGCAGGGCGTGGCGGGCAACGGAATCCAGGCCGCCTACATCCAGGGTCCGCTGACCGTGATTGCAGACACCCCTGTCAATTTCGGCTGCGAGCCCGGAGACATCGCTGTCGGAACCGGATATCAGCTCTCGGGTGCAGGCGTAAACCCGGTGCTCATCCAGCCGCTGTCGACCAGTGGCTACCAGTTCACCTTTACCGGCGGAGGCGCCGACATCTGGGTCTCCTGCATCTCACTCGCCACACCGCTGGCATTGACGCAGTCCAACACGTCGGGCCGGGCGACGTCCAACAGTAGCGAGGCCAACCGGCCGAACAGCAGGTCGAACCGCCCCGTTGTCGTCGAGGAGGAGAAATGAGCATGCGTCAGATATTCGGGTCGCTCGCCTGCGGTGCGGTCCTGCTGACCGGAGTCACGGCATGCAGCGACAAGCCCGCCGAAAAGCCGCAGACGAACAACGCCGGCAACACCGACAAGACGAACGGCGGCGCCGAAGCTACGCCGGCTGACCTGCTCAAGCTCGGTGTCGAGCAGGGCCAGGCCGGCAACTTCGACGCGGCGAAGGCCACCTTCGAGAAGCTGCTGGACGCCGAGGCCGACAACAAGTTCGCCTGGTTCAACCTCGGCTACATTGCCCAGTCGCGCAACCAAGCCGACGAGGCGATCAGCAACTACGACAAGGCACTGGCGGCGGACGCCAACTACAAGCCTGCCCTCTACAACAAGGCCATCGCACTGGAAGGCAAGGCGCCCACGACGGCGATAGACATCTACCGCAAGCTCGTGTCGATCGACAACAAGTCGTCAACCGCCTACCTCCGACTGGGCATGTTGCTGTCCCAGTCCGGTGAGGACGCGGCAGCCCGGGACGCCTTCAAGACCGCGATCCGTCTGGACAAGGGGCTCACCGAAGCCGTTCCTGCGAAGTACCGCCCGACCCCTACCGCTCGATCCTCGACTCCGGCGGGTAGGTGATCGGTTCAATGCGTACACCTCGCGTGACGGTGTTCACGGGGAGCAACCGCACCCGCTTCATCGACGAGTGCTTCGAATCGCTCGTCGCGCAGACCTTCACCGACTGGGAATGGGTGGTCATCCTCAACCAGGGGTCGCGTTGGCGGCCCGAGAGGCAGGACGACCGGATCCGGCTCATTGTCCAGGACAACCTGAACGGCGTCGGCGCCGTGAAGGGGTACGCCTGCGCCGAGGCCGCCGGTGACATCCTGGTCGAGCTTGACGACGACGACCTACTCAGCAGCGACTGCCTGCAAGAGATCGTCGACGCCTTCGACTCCAACCCTGAGGTGGGGTTCGTCTACAGCGATACCGCCCAGATCCAGGAGGACGGCGGCCGTTCTGAAGACCGTTTCGCGAGCTCGTTCGGCTGGCGGCACTACGACGACAAGGTGGACGGACGCGAAGTGCTGGTCTGCCGGGCACTGCCACCGACACCACACAATGTGAGCTACATCTGGTACGCACCGAACCACGTACGGGCATTCCGCCGGGACATCTACGAGAAGGTCGGCGGGTACGACGAGTCGCTCGATGTCGCGGACGACGCCGATCTCATGGCTCGGATGTATCAGGTGAGCGAGTTCCATCACATTCAGAAGTGCCTGTACCTCCAACGGATGCACGCCAAGAACACGCAGCGCATTCCGGATGTCAACGCCCGCATCCAGCAGCGCACGGTGGAGATCTACGACCGGAACATTCAACCCAATGCGCTGGCCTGGTCGCGGCGGCAGGGACTCCTGGCGCTCGACCTGGGTGCAGCCCACAACAAGCCGGAAGGCTATCTCGGTCTGGATTACCACGACGGTTCGGGTGTCGACATCGTCTGCGACATCACGAAAGGCGTCGACCTGCCGGACAACAGCGTCGGGGTCATCCGGGCGGTGGACTTCCTGGAACACATCCCGGACAAGATCGCTTTGTTCAACGAGCTGTACCGACTGCTCGCACCGAACGGGATGTTGTTGTCGCTGACCCCCAGCACCGACGGCCGAGGTGCCTACCAGGATCCGACCCATGTGGCGTATTACAACGAAAACTCGTTCTGGTACTTCACGGACGCCAAATATTCTCGGTTCGTACCTGAAATCAAGTGCCGATTTCAGACGTCGCGGTTGGTCACCTACTTCCCCAGCGAATGGCACCAGGCACACAACATTCCGTACGTCTCCGCGAATCTCATCGCGATCAAGGACGACGCCCTGCGCAACGGTGGCCTACTGAACATTTGACCCTCATGGCGCAGATGAGATCACGTGCGGTGGCCGAGCCCCAACGAACCCACGGCCGTGACGGCGGGGACGGGGCGACGGCCCGTGGATGGCCGGGTTGGACCTCCACTCCGTACCGTCGTCTCGTGGTTGACACTGAGCAGGCGGTCCAGATCGCGATGCGATTCCTGGCCGGCCGCCTCGCCGAGCGTCAGGATCTGCGCGAACCGCCGAGCGTGCAGGGGGTGACCGTCGAGCAGGTGATGACCGTGACCGGTGCGCGACGTTGCCACGTTGTGAGTTTCGGATGGCCGCTGCGGGTGGCGGTCGATCAGGAGACGGGCGACGCCGACCTGCTGCGGTAAGAGGCAGCTGATGCGGACCGCCGCTACGCGCGGAGGAAGTGTGTGAGGTCCCCGGCAAAGCGGGTCATCTGGTCCCCTCTGGCGGAGCCAGCTTGTCCTATCCCTGTGCTCCAATCCCTCATGCATGTCGTCGTTACAGGCGCACTCGTTGAAAACGGCGCGGTCCTGCTGGCACACCGCCTGCCGACCAAACGGGCCTACCCAGATGTCTGGGATCTGCCCGGTGGGCAAGTCGAAGCGGGTGAGTCGGAGCTGCAAGCCCTCGCGCGTGAGATGCACGAGGAACTCGGGGTTCAGATTGCGGCGGAGTCCGCTTCACGGTTGGGCGTCTTGCATGCCGGCAGTGGCGAGGACGCCCTTCACGTGGGCGTCTGGCACGTCGGCGACTGGGTCGGCACTCCGACCAACCGTGCACCTGACGAGCATGACGACATCGCCTGGGTCGGGATCAGCGAGCTGGCCGGCCTTCCCCTCGTGCATGGCGTCTTGGCGGCGATGGTTCGTTCTCTGCCTGAGTTTGAGTGGGGCCCCGGGCACTCAGATGTCACCGGCCGCAACCAGGACGACCGAGGAACCAAGGCCGACTGCCGTGCGTGCGCCGGGACGGATCCGTCAGGGCACGTGGTGGGGCTGGGCAGGCGAGAGGACCAGGCAGCGCCGGGACCCTATCGGCCGAGCAGTCGCGTGCAGTAGGGGCCTTGGGAACGGCAGAAGCCCAGGCCGATGACCTGGGCTTCCGTACCGAGCCGCCTGACGGAATCGAACCGTCGACCTACGCATTACGAGTGCGTCGCTCTAGCCGACTGAGCTAAGGCGGCAACGATCAGCAAGTGTACGGCACCGCGGCGGCACCGACCGAACGGGATACCCCCGCCGTCCCGGCCAGCACCAACCGGACACCGGCTGCCATCTGGACGCTTACCGGACAGCGGATGATCGGGTCCGGGACTACGCTGCGGCGGGTGAGCGACGAACGCGACCACCCCGACCGTCGGGACGAGCCCACCGAACGCCCTGACCGCGCTCCGGCCGGTGAGCGCGCCGCCCACCGGCCGCGCAGCACCGACCCACTGGAGTTGGGCTTCACGCCACGCAAGCCGGTGCCGTGGCTGGCACCGTTTCTGCTGATCAGCACCGGCATCCGGACGCTACTCGCGGTGCTGTTCGGGGCGTACCTCGACAAGCGCGAGTTGCAGAACGCGTTCGGCGACGGCGTCTTTCGCCAGGTCGGTCCGGACGGCGGGCTGTGGCTCGACTACGTGGCCGACCTGGGTGACGGCTTCAACGCCACCTACTCGGTGGCGTACCTGCTGGCGCAGCCCGAGCTGACCGTCGACGGGCACCGCCTGCCCCGGGCGCAGACCCTGGTGATGGGCGGCGACCAGGTGTACCCGTCGGCGGCCTACGCCGCGTACGAGGACCGGTGCAAGGGCCCCTACCAGGCCGCCTTGCCGGTGGCGCCGGTCGAGAAGCCCACGCTCTTCGCGGTGCCGGGCAACCACGACTGGTACGACGGCCTCACCGCGTTCCTACGCTTGTTCGTCCGTTCTAGGGACCGCAACTTCGCGGGCTGGAGCACCGGGCAGTCCCGGTCGTACTTCGCCGTGGAGTTGCCGGCCGGCTGGTGGTTGCTCGGCGTGGACGACCAGTCCGGCTCGTACCTCGACGACCCGCAGCTGGCCTACTTCGACGAGGTCGCCCGGCGGCTCGGCCCGGAGTCGAAGGTGATCATCGCCGCGCCGGCGCCGACCTGGGTCAAGGCCGCCGACAACCCCACGGCGTACGACTCGATCGACTACTTCATCCGTACGATCATCGACCCGACCGGGGCGCGGGTGCGGCTGCTGCTCTCCGGCGACCTGCACCACTACGCCCGCTACTCCGGGCCGGACCGGCAGCTGATCACGTGCGGTGGTGGCGGCGCGTACCTCTACCCCACGCACAAGCTGCCGGAGCGGATCGAGGTGCCACCGCGCGACACGCTGGCCCGCAAGGCCAGCTCGGCCCAGCCGTACGATCTGGTGGCCCGTTACCCGGACGCCGCGCGGTCCCGCCGCTACGGCTGGGGAATCTTCCCCCGGTTGCCGTTCCGCAATCCCGGCTTCACCACGTTGCTCGGCACCCTGCACACCCTGCTGATGCTGGCCATGGCGGGTGCGACGGCGAACTGGGCCGACAGCACCAACCAGCGGCTGTTCAGCGTCCCACTGGTGGTGATGGTGCTCGTGACGGTGCTGGCGGCGGCCCTGTTCGCCAAGCCGCCGAGTGCGAGCGGCAAGCGTCACGCGCGGCACTGGATCCTCGGCGTCGGCCACGGCGTGGCGCAGGTGGCCCTGGCGGCGGCCGGCACCTGGGCGTGGTTGGCGCTGCCGTTCTACGACTGGCCGTGGCCGCTGCCGGCAGCCGCCGCGGCGGTGCTCTACGGCCCGGTGATCGGTCTGGTCGCCAGCCAGCTGGTGGCGGCGTACCTGCTGGTGGCGGGCTCGTTCGGGGTGAACGTCAATGAACTCTTCGCCGGCCAGGGCATCGAGGACTCCAAGTCGTTCCTGCGGCTGCGCATCGACCCGGACGGCACGTTGACCATCTACCCGCTGGGGGTGGACCGGGTCTCCCGCGACTGGCAGGTGAACCCCGACCAGTCCCCCACCCAAAGCTGGCTGATCCCCAAATCCCCCCTGATCCCCCACCTAACCGAACCCCCCACAGTCCTGCACTAACCCCACCCGCCCACCGCCGTTGATCATGAAGTTATTGCCCCGACACGCCGCCCGGGATGGCAATAACTTCATGATCAACGCAGGGAGGGCGCACCCGGGAAGGGGGCCGGGTGGGACTGGGAGTGGGGGTTAGGGGGTGTAGTGCTGGTCGTGGGCTTGGCGGGGGGCGCAGACGGAGGCTCGGGAGCAGGAGCAGCGGGAGCCGTCCGCGTCCAGGCGTACGGTCACCGCGTCTCTCGGGACGCTGTGGCCGACGACCCGGCCGTCACCCTCGGGGGTGGAGACCCGACTGCCGACCGCCGGGGCGGTCTCCTGAAAACGCTGGTACAGCGGGTGCTCGTACTTGAGGCAGCACATCAGCCGGCCGCAGGCGCCGGAGATGCGCAGCGGGTTGAGCGGCAGGTCCTGGTCCTTCGCCATCCGGATGGTCACCGGTTCGAAGTCGGTGAGGAAGGTGGCGCAGCACAGGTCCCGACCGCAGGAGCCGATGCCGCCCTGCACCCGTGCGGAGTCGCGTGCGGAGAGCTGGCGCAGTTCCACCCGACAGTGCAGGGTCGCGCCCAGGTCGCGGACCAGGGAGCGGAAGTCGACCCGGTGCGGGGCGGTGAAGTACACGGTGCTGCGCTCACCGCCGCTTTCGGCGGAGCCGAGCACATGGTCGACCGCCACCACCTTCATCGGCAGGCCGTGCGATCGGATCAGCCGTTTCGCGGCTACCTTCGCCTCGGCCTTCCGCCGACGCAACGCCTCATCCCGGCGTAGGTCGTCGTCGCCGGCCAGCCCGACCAGGCGGGGGAAACCGTCGGTGTCCTCGGTCACCCACTGCGCGGCCCATACGCACTCCGCCACCTCGGGCCCGTCATCGGTGGGCACCAGAACCCGATCGCCCACCTGCGGACGCAACTCACCGGGGTCGAGGTAGTAGAGGCGCCCGTACCGGTTGAAGCTGACCGCGCAGAGCATGCCCATCCCCCCACCCTACGACGGGTCACGGCGTAAGGCGCAGCGGCCGGCTACGGCCCGCTGCCATTCATGACCGTCGACTTGACCGATTGCCGGGCGTCCCGTCGTGCCGTTGCTCCTCGCCCGGACGGTTGAATCCGGGGCCGGGCAGGAGACAAGACGTGCCTCGGCGGCGTTGAGTGGAGGCAGACCTGCGGGGGGTGCAGGGGGAAGACCACGGCGTCGCCGTGGGCGCCGGCTCCGGCCGAGCGCCCGCGAGCGACGCCGTGGCCTGTCCGAGCCAACGCGGCCACGGCCGGCGGACCGAGATCCGGGCGACGCGGCCACGGCCAGGGGACCGAGGCCCGAGGCGACGCGGCCACAGCCGGAGGAGCGAGGCCCCGAGGCGACGCGGTCACGGCCGAAGGAACGAGGTCCGGTTACCAGCCGACCCGGGTGGGCTGGTCGTAGCGGGGTCGCCCGTCCGTGGGCGGACGCCACGCGGTCTCGGCCAGGCTCGGCGCCCACTGTCGCAGCAGCGTCTCGGCGCCGTCGTACGCGACGCAGAGCACCGCCAGCACCCGTGCGGCGATCTCGGCGGCGTCGGCCACACCGGGCCCGACCGGCCCGGGGCGCGTCGACGCACCGGTGGCGGTGGCGGCGACCACGGCGACCGCTTCGGCCGAGCGGAGCACGTCGGCCAACGTGCGGGCCAGCGCGAGACGGCTGCCCTCCACCCAGTCGGCGAGGGCGTCGGCGTAACCGGCGGTGGATTCGAGGCGCCCCACCAGGCTGTCCGGCCCTTCGTCGAGGTGGCGCAGCAGCGCCGCCCGCTGTTGCCCGTACGCCGTGGCGGCCGGGCCGGACCAGAGCACCGAGTCGGTGAGTGCGGTGGAGACCTCGTCGTACCCCCGGACGAGCCGGCGCACCGCGTGGCCGGCGCTGGCGAGCGGCACCGGGTGCAGGTCGAGGAAGCTGCGGACCGCGTCGCCCGGCAGCACCTGCATGCGGCGCAGCAGCGGCCAGACCCGGTGCCCTTCGGGGACGCCGGCCGCGATCAGTGTGTCCACCCGGCGGAGCAGGTCGAGGCCGGGCTCGGCGAGCCGGTCCAGCGCGTCCATCACGGTTCCCCGGCGAGCCGGCGGCGGGCCGCCCGGTCGACCTCGGCGTAGCGGTCGGCGGCCTCCCGCACCGCCGCGGCGGCGGCGGCCAGTCGACCGGCGGCGGCGCGGGCCTCGCGGGCCCGGTCGTCGGTGGCGGTGGTCCACTGCCGGTGCAGCGCCCGACCGATCTCGCCCGGGCGGCCCGGCGCGTCGGCGCCGAACGCGGCCTGGGCCGGATCGCTGGCGGTGACGGTGTGCGAAACGAGGGTGAGGGTGGCGCTCGCCTCGTCCAGTCGGGCGGAGAGCGCGCGCAGTGTGTCCATCTCAGGCCCCCGCGAGCGGTCGGTAGGCGGCGAACGTCTCGTTGTGCAGCTTTTCCCGGGCCCACTCGGCGGCGTCGGCCGCCGCGGTGACCGCGGCCTGCACGGAACCGGCCACGTCGCGCGGGCTGCGGGTGTGCAGCGGCCCGAGAAACCGGACGTCGGTGATCCGTCCACCGGCGGTGACCACCACCTCGACCAGGCCGTCCGGCGAGCGGACGGTCACCTCGACGGTCGACACCGCCTGGTCGAACTCGGCCTGGAGGGACTCGATCCGGCGGTAGCGTCGCACCGCCTCCTCGATCCAGGCTTCGTCGATCTCCCCCCGCGGCATCGGCCGACTCCTCCCGGGTGATCCATCACTCAGTGTGCTGCCACCGTCACCACGGCACACGGACCGTACCGCACAGCAATCGGACCTGTCGATGCCTGTGGACAACGCCGAGAAGCGCGGGTCAGCCCTTCCAGAGGGCGAGCATCATCGCCTCCACCGCGATCCGCGGCTTGACGTTCGCCTCGATCGCCGCGCGGCAGGCGAGCACCGCCTCCAGCCGGCGCAGCGACCCCTCGGCGTCCCACTTCTGCGCGCCGGCGCCGGCCAGCGCGGCCGTGTCGGTGTGCACCGGGGCGACGGGTGCGCGCAGCGCCATGGTGAGCGCGTCCCGGTAGAAGCCCGCCAGGTCGACAAGCGCCCGGTCCAGTGCGTCCCGTTGGGCCCGGGTGGCCCGGGACTTCTGCCGCTTCTCCAGCTCCTTGAGCTGGCCGGCAGCCCCTCGCATGGCACCGGCCGCGCCCCGGCCGGTGCCGCCCGCGCCGAGCGCGGTCTCCAGCGCCGCCCGCTCGGTCGTGTCGGCCTCGGTGACCGACGCCTCGGCCTCCGCCTCGGCGGCCTCGATCAGCGCGGACGCCGCGTCGAACGCCGCGCCGACACCGGTCAACCGGCGGGGCACCGCGAGCACCGCCTCGCGCCGTGTGCGGGCCTCCGGGTCGCGGGCCAGCCGGCGGGCCCGACCCACGTGACCCTGCGCGGCGGCCGCCGCCCACTGCGCCACGTCGGGCGCGATGCCGTCCCGACGAACCAGCACCTCGGCCACCGCGGTGGCCGGCGGCTGCCGCAGGGGTACGACCCGACAGCGCGACCGGATGGTCACCGAGATGTCGTCCGGGTGGGTGGACGGCGCGCAGAGCAGGAAGACCGTCCGCGGCGGGGGCTCCTCGATCGCCTTGAGCAAGGCGTTGCCGGCGGCCTCGGTGAGCCGGTCGGCATCCTCGATGACCACCACCTGCCAGCGCCCGCCGGACGGGGTGCTGGCGGCGCGGAGCACCAGCGCGCGCATCTCGCCGACGCCGATGGAGAGCCCTTCCGGCACCACCATCCGCACGTCGGCGTGGGTGCCGCCCATCGTGGTGTGGCAGCCGGGGCACTCACCGCACCCGGTGCCGTGCACGCACTGGAGTGCGGCGGCGAACGCCCGGGCGGCGACCGAGCGGCCGGAGCCGGGCGGGCCGGTGAAGATCCACGCGTGCGTCATCCCGGCGGACGGGTCCAGCCCGCCGGTCGCGGCGTCGTCTGTCGCGACCGCGTCACCGCTGGCCGGGACGGCGGCGACCAACGCGGGTGCCCGGTCGGCCGCGCCAGCACGCAGCACGGCGGCTGCCGCGGCGGCGGCGCGACGCAGCTCGACCACCGCCTCGTCCTGACCGACCAGGTCGCCGAAGACGTCCGGCATCAGGTCTTGTGCTCCATCGTCACCAGCTCCGCGTCGGATAACTCAGGCTGCACCGAGGTGTCCGGGCCCTGCGCCGGCCGCGGGTGCACGATGCCGCCAGGCTTGCCGAGCATCTCCTCGACCCGCCGGACCACCAGCCGGGTGATCTCCTCGGCCGGCCGGGACGCGTCGAGCACCAGGTAGCGCTTCGGGTCGGCGGCGGCGAGGTCGAGGAACGCGTACCGGACGCGCTCGTGGAAGGCGACCGACTCGGCCTCCAGCCGGTCGGTGCCGGTGTTGCGCGAGGTCACCCGGGACAGGCCGGTGCGCGGCTCGACGTCCAGCAGCACCACCAGGTCGGGCTTGAGCCCACCGGTGGCCCAGGAGGAGAGCCAGGAGACCTCGTCGACGGGGAGTGTTCGCCCGGCGCCCTGGTACGCCAGGGACGAGTCGACGTACCGGTCACTGATCACCACGCCGCCCCGGACCAGTGCGGGCCGGACGACGGTGGCCACGTGGTGCGCCCGGTCGGCGGCGTAGAGCAGCGCCTCGGCGCGCGGGGACGGCGCGTCGTCGCCGGAGGTGTCCAGCACCAGCGACCGGATTCGCCGACCGACGCCGGTGGCCCCCGGCTCGCGGGTGACCACCACCTCGCGGCCGTGACCGCGCAACCGCTCGGAGAGTGCGGTGAGCTGGGTGGACTTCCCCGCGCCCTCGCCGCCCTCGAAGACCACGAAGAGCCCGGCGGAGACGAACGGCTCGGAGGGCATCAGCGGACGGCCCCGGATGGAGCCCCAGAGGTCGGCGAGGACCGGAACGCCCTTCTTGTCGTCCATCTGGCCGAACGCGCTGATCCCGGCGAAGATGCCGGCAGCACCGGCGGCGAGCAGCAGCAGTCGGGTGGAGGAGACGGAGATGCCGAGGTCGGCGATTGTCAGTTTGCGGGAGCCGCCGACACCGACCAACACGCTGCTGAGCCCGATGGCCAGGATCAGCACCAGCCGGGTGCCGATCTGCACCACCGCGAAGACCCGGCCGCGCACCTCGTCGGCCACCTCGCCGCCGAGCAGCGTGGTGCCGGCCAGGAAGGCCATCCCGGCGCCGGCGCCGACCAGCACCGCGCCGACGATCGCCATGGACAGGTGGATGGCGAAGGCGAGGGTCATCACGGCGGCGCTGGCCAGCACGATGCTCATGCCGAACCAGCGGCGCCGGGACATCTCCTTGACGACCATCGGGCCGAGCCCGATGCCGAGCGCCAGGCCGACGAAGATGGCACCGAAGAGCAGCGAGAACGCCGCGTCGCCGGCGCCCAGCGAGTTGGCGAAGAACTTGGCCGTGCCGACCACGATGCCGCCACCGGCGAACGCGCCGAAGATGCCCAGCACCAGGCCACGGACGAGCGGGGTCTGGCCGATGTACTTCCAGCCCTCGGAGAACTGCCGGAACATGCTCTGCTCGGCACGCTCGGCCTCACCGCGTTGCGCCTCGCTGATCTCCTTGATCCCGAATGCCACCACCAGTGCGGTGGCGAGCCGGGAGAACGAGTTGATCCAGAGCGCGAGTTGGGCTGGCTCGGCCCAGGAGGGCAGGTCGCCGCCGACGGCACCACGGACGCCACGGTCGAGCACGGCCAGGCCGATGGCGGCGGCGATCGGGGTGAGGCCGTACGTGGTGATCAGGGTGAGCTGGTTGGCCGCCTCCAGCCGGGCCCGCGGGATCAGGTTGGGGACCGCGGCCTCCTTGGCCGGGATCCAGAGCAGGGTGAGCGACTCGATCAGGAAGGTGGCGATCAGCGCCCAGCCGACCACCAGGCCACCCGGGGCGCCGCTGAGGGCGTAGAGCGGAATGGAGGCGAAGAGTACGAAGCGCAGCAGGTCGCAGATGACCATCGTCCAGCGCCTGTCGAACCGGTCGGCGAAGACGCCGGCCACCGGGCCGAGCACCAGCGCGGGCAGCAGCCGGATCGCGGTGACCCCGCCGAACGCGGCGCCCTGTGCGGTGCTGCCCTGCACCTGCGAGGCGGCGAAGAGCGCGGTGGCCAGCAGGCCGAGCCAGTCACCGAAGGAGGCCGCGCCGAGCACGATCCAGAGCCGGCGGAACGGCCGGATGCGCAGCACGGAGCGAATCGCGGCATAACCGGACGGATCTACCTGACCGCCGTTGGGCTGCTGGGCGGCGTTGTCCGACTGGTCGCTCGAGCGCGACACGCCGGGCGACTCGCCGCTGTTCTGGCTTTCGATGGCCGTACCTCCACGTGCCGGCCCATCGCTGGGCACCTCCGGTGCAACACTCTAGACCCGGTGGGGGTCACCCCCCGGGCGACATTCTCCTGCTCGCTGAGCCTAGGCCGCCGGAGGTACCGACCGCAGCCCGGACGTACGCGAGGGTATTTCGCATTCTCCGTCGGACAGTTAGCGTGCACACGTGGCCATCGAAAGCGACAAACTTCGCGAGCGCCTGGATCGGGCGACTGCCCACCTCGACCCCCCGTACGCGGTGGTCGATCTCACCGCCTTCGACGCCAATTCGGTCGCCCTGGCCGATCGCGCCGCCGGAAAGCCGGTCCGCCTCGCCAGCAAGTCGGTCCGCAGCCGGGAGTTGATCAGCCGGGCCCTCGCGCGGCCCGGCTGGCAGGGCGTGATGGCGTTCACCCTGCCCGAGGCGATCTGGCTGGTCCGCGCGGGCGTCAGCGACGACGTGCTGGTCGCGTACCCGAGCGCGGACCGGGCCGCCCTCGCCGAGCTGGGCGCCGACCCGACGCTCGCCGCCGCGATCACCCTGATGATCGACAGCACCGGCCAACTCGACCTCATCGACGCCGTCGTGGCGCCGGGGCAGCGCGCCGAACTGCGACTCTGCCTGGATCTGGACGCCTCCTGGCGACCGCTGCGCGGTCGGGTGCACGTCGGCGTCCGCCGCTCACCGGTGCACAGCGCGCGGGCAGCCGGCGCGCTCGCCGCCGCCGTCGCCGGCCGGCCCGGCTTCCGGCTGGTCGGGCTCATGTCGTACGAGGCGCAGATCGCCGGCCTGGGCGACGCGCCGCCGGGCAAGACGCTGCTGGCCGGCGCGATCAGGCTGGCCCAGCGCAGCTCGTACCGCGAGTTGCTGGCCCGCCGTGGTGCGGCGGTCGCCGCGGTACGCGAGCACGCCGACCTGGAGTTCGTCAACGGCGGCGGCACCGGCAGCGTGGCCGCGACCAGCGCCGATCCCGCGGTCACCGAGATCACCGCGGGATCGGGCCTGTACGGGCCGACGCTGTTCGACGCCTACCGCGCCTGGCGGCCCACCCCGGCGGCGTTCTTCGCCTGCGCAGTGGTCCGCCGACCGACGCCGGAGTTGGCGACGGTGCTCGGCGGCGGCTGGATCGCCTCCGGCCCGGCGGCCGACAGTCGACTGCCCCGACCGTGGCTACCGGCGGGGCTGAAGCTGGTCGGCACCGAGGGCGCCGGCGAGGTGCAGACTCCGCTGTCCGGAGCGGCGGCGGCCGAGCTGCGCGTCGGCGACCGGGTGTGGTTCCGGCACGCCAAGGCTGGTGAGCTGTGTGAACGGGTCAACGAGCTGCACCTGATCGAGGGGGATGCGGTCGTGGCGACCACCCCCACCTACCGGGGTGAGGGGCAGGCCTTCCTCTGAGACCGGACAGCCGCCCCCACCGCCGGCCGAGGCCCGCGCCTCGCGCCGACTCAGGCGGGCTGGGCCGCCTCGGCCTGCTTTCCGGCGGTGGACCGGCCGTTGTCCGGGCCGTCGACCTGGCGGTGCAGGTACTCCCGGATCAGTGCCTTCGCCTCCAGCAGCACCCGCTCGTCGCCGTCGGACTTCCGGCGGAACGCGAGCTTGATCAGCGCGTCCGCCGCCTCGACCGCGATCTCCAGCACGAAGCGCAGCTTGGGCACGTCGGTGAGCCCGAAACGCTCGGTGAGCACCCGGGCCAACTGGTCGGCGATCACGCCGTTGTTGTCCCGCTGCTCGTCGAGCAGGTGCAGGTCGACCACGTCGCCGAAGTGCAGGGTACGGAAGCCGGGGACGGTGCGGTGCATCGTGATGTACTCGTCGATGCCCGCGTCGACGCCGTCCCACCAGTGGGTCATCTCGTCGGACGCGAACCGCTCGTCGAGGCGCTGGAGGTAGGACTCCATGGTCCGCAGGGTCAGCGCCTGCACGATCGCCCGCTTGTCCGGAAAGAACTGGTAGACCGACCCGATCGCCACCTCGGCCCGTTCGGCGAGCAGGGTGGTGGTCAGCCCCTCGTACCCCACCTCGTCGACGAGTTCGGCGCAGGCATCCAACATGCGCTGTACCCGCGCGACACTTCGACCTTGCACCGGTACGCGGCGCAGCGGCCCGGTCGTGGCGGCTGGTGTGGACACTCTGCGCCACCCCCCTTCGACGGATGAACATATCTCCACGTCACGAGTCCGTGACTACCGGTACAACGAGCGGATCGCAATTGCGGTATTTACCAGCTAGAACGTTCCTGATATGAAGTCAGTTCATATTCATGAATGAGGAGCGCGCATGGTCCGCACCGCACCGCTCGGGGCTGGATGGTCCAACTGGGCCGGGAACCAGCGTGGCAGCGCCAGCGCGATCCTGCGCCCCGGCTCGCCGACCGACGTCGCAGAAGCCGTCCGATCCGCCGCCGCCGACGGCGGTCGGATCCGGGTGACGGGCAGCGGCCACTCGTTCACCGCCGTCGCGCTCGCCGACGACCGCCGGATGGACCTGTCCGACCTGGACACCACGGTCAGCGTGGACGTCGCGCATCGACTGGTCACCGTACCGGCGGGAATGACCCTGCACGCGCTCAACGGACTGCTCGCCCGACACGGCCTCGCGATGCCCAACCTCGGCGACATCGACGCGCAGACCGTCGCCGGGGCGATCTCCACCGGCACCCACGGCACCGGCGCCGGCTACGGCTGCCTCTCCACTTTCGTCGAGGCGATCACCCTGGTCACCGGCACCGGCGAGGTGCTGCGCTGCTCCGCCGACGAGCATCCCGACGTCCTCGCCGCCGCCCGGGTGTCACTCGGCGCGCTCGGCGTCCTGGTCGAGGTGACCCTGCGCTGCGTGGACGCCTTCGTCCTGCGTGCCCACGAACGCCCGGCCGAGTTGGCCGACGTGCTCGGCGAACTGCCCGAGCTGATCGGCCGGCACGACCACGTCGAGTTCTACTGGTTCCCGTACACGTCCCGGGTCCAGGTCAAGGCCAACGACCGGGTGCCCGCCAACGACCGGCCGCTGTCGCGCTGGCGCGGCTGGGTGGACGACGACTTCCTGTCCAACCGGGTCTTCGCCGGGGCCTGCCGACTCGGCCGGGCCGTGCCCGCGCTGGCCCCGGGCATCAGCGCGGTCTCCGCCCGCGCCCTCACCGAACGCCGGTACACCGGCCGCTCCGACCGGGTCTTCTGCACCCCGCGCCGGGTCCGCTTCGTGGAGATGGAGTACGGCCTACCCCGCGAGGCGTTGCCGGAGGCGCTCGCCGCGCTCCAGCGGATCGTGGACGGCCTGCCGTTCAAGGTGCTCTTCCCGGTGGAGGTGCGATTCACCGCCGCGGACGACATCTGGCTGTCGCACGGCTACGGCCGGGACAACGCCTACATCGCCGTGCACCAGTACGTCGGCATGCCGTACGAGCCGTACTTCCGGGCCTTCGAGCAGGTCGCCGCCGGGCTGGGCGGTCGCCCACACTGGGGCAAGCTGCACTACCGCGACGCCGCCTCGCTGGCCACGGCGTACCCCCGCTTCGCGGACTTCCAGGCCGTCCGCGACCGGCTCGACCCCGACCGCGTCTTCACCAACGACCACCTGACCCACGTCCTCGGGGTCTGAGAGCTCCCGTCGGGTACGAGTTGTCGATCGCCGCCCAGCGCTAGAGCGCGAGGTCGTCCAGGTTCACCGCCTCGGCCATGGCCTCGGCGCCCCTGTCGTTCAGGTGCATACCGTCGCCGCTGTCCAGCGCGGGGTGAATATGGTCGGGGGCGGATGGGTCGGCGACAGCCCGCGCCACATCGAAGACGCCGTCGAAGGCGTCCGTCGTACGGATCCAGTCGTTCACCTCGCGGCGGGTGGCGAGGCCCGCCGGGGTGCTGATCTCCGGGCCGGCGCCCGCGAACGGGCCGATGGTGGCGGCGACGATCCGCAGGCCGGCGGTGTGGGCACGGTCGGCCAGCGCGCGGAACCCCGCGACGAGGGCGTCGGCGGTGACGGGCGGCTCGCCCAGCATGGCCGGAAGACCGAGGTCGTTGATACCGAAGTGGACCAGGACGTGGGTCAGGGCCGGGATGGAGAGAACGTCACGGTCGAAGCGCTTCAGCGCGTGTTCGCCGACGCCGTCGCGCAGCAGACGGTTTCCGGCGATGCCCTGGTTGACCACCCACCCGCGCTTCAGCCGGCGGTTGAGAACGTCGACCGAACGACGATTCGCGCTCGTCGTGGTGCCGACCCCTTCGAACCAGGAGTCGCCGAAGGCCACGGCGACGGCGGTGCCCCGTGGGGCGAGCACGTCGACGCCCGCGAGGTAGAACCTGGCCTCGACCTGCTCGGCCCCCACCAGCAAGGGCGACGTGACGTGATTGCCGTCGACGATCTGGGCGAGCTCCGCCGGCTTGTGGGAATGGGTGGCCAGACCGGTCCGCTCCGGAAGGTAGAGACTCACCACCAGATCCGTGCCGGCCGCGACGGGGATCTCCACCGGGTCGGTGACGGCCTCCTCGCCCGCCGGGATGACGTGACGCTCCACGCCGTCGACGGTGAGGGCGGCCCACTGCCCGCCGACGGCGACCGTGGCAGCCGCGATGGTCAGTGGAGTACGGCCGTAGCGGTTCGTCAGCCGTACCCGGAAGGCCTCCCCGCCGCCGGCCAGGTGCAGCACCTGACGAACGGTCTGGTCGGCGAAGCCACGGGGTTCGCTGAACTGGAGCTGCTCGTACGGACTGAGTACCCCGGTACGGAAACCGGCGGTCCAGATCATGGCTGGTCCAGGTCGGTAGTGGTGCCCTCCTCGCTGCTGATCACCGAGTCGATCAGGGAGAAGAACGTCTGGATGCCGGGCCGGTTGGCGCCCCGGCGGCGGGACTCGGCGTAGTCCTCGGAGGAGGCCCAGAAGACGATGTCCAGCCATTCGTCGGCCGCCAGCCGGATCAGTCGCGCGTCGAGGAAGCCGGCACGATCGGCCTGGAAGTCGCGCAGCATCGCCGGCCGCGCGGCCAGCAGGGCGTCCGCGCGCTCGGCGGGGACGCGGAAACGGGTGATCTCGACGGTGGTCATCGTGCCTCGATCCGTTCGGGTTGGGAGCCGTTGACCCCCAGCATCAGCCGAAGCTGGGTCAGGAGGACATCGCGGAAGCCCACGGGCGCCGGCGTGGGGGCGTGCTGGACGCGAAAGATGATCAGGCCGGCCAGCGCCGAGAGCAGAAGGTCCGTCACCGCCTCGGCGTCGTGGGCCAGCGTGAACGCACCCCGGGCAGCGCCTTCCCGGACGGCGGCCAGGAAGGGCGCCCGGTACCGCTCCTGGACGGTGGCGCTGTAGTCGCGCAGCTCGTCGTCGCGCATGGCGGAGCGCCAGAACTCCACCAGCACCTGCCGGGTCTGCTCCGAGTTGTGCAGGCTCCGGTCGACCAACGCGACCAGTCGTCGCCACGGATCGTCCTCGCCGGCGGAGACGGCCCGCAGAGCCTCCACCTCCCGGTCGGTGAACACCTGCATGGCCTCGATGATCATGTCTTCGCGGGAGCCGAAGTAGGTCTGCAGGGTGCTGATCGCGACACCGCCGGCCGCCGATACGTCCGCGAAGCGGGTGTTCTCGTACCCACGGGTGGCCAGCACGCCGGCCACGGCGTCGAGAACGGCATCCCGCTTCTCCCCGCCCGCGCGCCTCTTGCGGATCATCTCGACCCCGGCGGACACGGCTCACGACTCGTCGGCATGGCCATACGGTACGGCGGTACCGGCAAAACCGCGAAGGCCTCAGCCTCTCGCGTGACCCGGAACACCACAAAGTAAATCTTGGACAGTTTCCGTTCAGGCAAGACGGAAACTGTCCAAGATCTGGAGCGTCGGAACGAGCGCCACCCGGCGCGGGGGGCTACTCCGTGCTGGTGGCGGCCTTGCGCGGGGCGGCCTTCTTCGCCGGAGCCTTCTTCGCCGTCGTCGCCTTGGCCGTGGTGGTCTTCTTCGCGGCCGTGGACTTGCTGGCGGCCGCCGTCTTCTTGGTGGCTGTGGCCTTCTTGGCGGGCGCCTTCTTCGCCGCCGCCTTCTTGCGCGGCGCCGGACCCTTCGCCCGCTTCTCGGCCAGCATCTCGGATGCTTCCTCGATGGTCAGCGCCTCCGGCGTCTGCCCACGCCGCAGCGACGCGTTGAACTCCCCGTCGGTCACGTACGGGCCGAACCGGCCGTCCTTGATCACCAACGGCTTCTCGGTCGCCGGGTCCACGCCCATCTCGCGCAGCGGCGGTGCCGCGGCTCGCCGTCCACGGGCCTTCGGGGCGGCCAGCAGAGCCAGCGCCTCGTCCAGGCCGACCGTGAACATCTGGTCCTCGGACTCCAGCGAACGGAACTCCTCGCCCCGCTTGACGTACGGGCCGTAGCGGCCGTTGTTCGCGAAGACCTCGACGCCGTCCGGCGCGACACCGATCAGCCGGGGAAGGCTGAGCAGCTTCAGCGCCTCCTCCAGGGTCAGCGAGTCCGGGGTCTGCGTACGCAGCAGCGACGACTTCCGCTCGCCGCTGGACACGTACGGGCCGAACCGGCCGGACTTGAGCACGATCGGTTCGCCGGTGGCGGGGTCGTCGCCGAGCTTGCGCTCACCGCTACCGCCGAGGAACAGCTCGTGCACCTTCTCCGGGGTCAGCTCGTCCGGGGCCAGGCCCTCGGGGATCGGCGCCCGGTCACCCTGGGTGCCGCCCTCCTCGCCCTCGCCGGCAGCCGGTGCCGGCTGCTCGCCGCCGGGCAGCTCCCGTTGCAGGTACGGCCCGTACCGACCGACCCGCACGACGACCTCGCGGCCGTCGTCGTCGGTGAAGAGCGGGATGGAGTTGACGCTGCGGGCGTCGATGTCGCTGAGGTTCTCGGTGACCAGCTTCTTGAGCCCGCCGGAACGGGCGATGTCCTGGTCACCGGCACCGTTGGAGCTGCCGAAGTAGAACGCCGTGAGGAAGTCGACCGCCGCGTGGTCACCGCCGGCGATCTCGTCCAGCTCGTTCTCCATCGTGGCGGTGAAGTCGTAGTCGATCAGGCGCGGGTAGTGCCGCTCCATCAGCCCGATCACCGCGAAGGCCAGGAAGGTCGGGATCATCGCCTGGCCGCGCTTGGTGACGTACCCCCGGTCCTGGATCGTCTGCATGATCGACGCGTAGGTGGACGGGCGGCCGATGCCCAGCTCTTCCAGGGCCTTGACCAGCGACGCCTCGGTGTAGCGCGACGGCGGCTGGGTGTGGTGGCCCTGCGCGGCCAGCTCGTCGGCGGTCAGCGGCTGGTCCTTGACCAGGGTGGGCAGCCGGCGCTCGGCGTCCTCGGCCTCCGCGTTCTCGTCGTCGCTGGACTCGACGTACGCCCGCAGGAAGCCCGGGTCGGTGATGGTCTTGCCGGTGGCGCCGAAGTCGGCTTCCTCCTGCGAGGTGGAGACCGCCCGGATGCGCACCGACACGCTGGAGCCGACCGCGTCGGTCATCTGCGAGGCGATGGTGCGCCGCCAGATCAGCTCGTAGAGCTTGAACTCCTCGGCGGACAGCTCCTTGGCCACCTCGCCCGGGGTACGGAAGTTGTCCCCCGCCGGGCGGATCGCCTCGTGCGCCTCCTGCGCGTTCTTCACCTTGCCGGTGTAGCGACGCGGCTCCGGCGGAACGCTGCGCTCGCCGTACAGCTCGACGATCTGTCGGCGGGCCGCCGAGATGGCGGTCTCGGACAGGTTGACCGAGTCGGTACGCATATAGGTGATGTAGCCGTTCTCGTACAGGCGCTGCGCCGTGCGCATCGTCTGCTGCGAGGACAGGCGCAGCTTGCGGGCCGCCTCCTGCTGCAGGGTCGAGGTGATGAACGGCGCGTACGGGCGACGGCGGTAGGGCTTCTCCTCGACCCGGGTGACGGCGAACGGACGCCCCTCCAGCCGGGCCGCGAGACCCCGGGCGCCGCTCTCGTCGAGGTGCACGACGCCAGCACCGGCCCGGACGCGACCGGTGGTCGGCTCGAAGTCCTTACCAGTGGCGATCCGGTCGCCGTTCAGGGCGATCAGGGTGGCGTTGAACGCGCGCGGGCCCTCACCGGCGTTGGCCACCGCGAGGGTGGCCAGGATGTCCCAGTATTCGGCGGTGCGGAAGGCCATCCGCTGCCGTTCCCGCTCGACCACGATGCGGGTCGCCACGGACTGCACCCGGCCTGCCGAGAGCCGCGGCATGACCTTCTTCCACAGCACCGGGGAGACCTCGTAGCCGTACAGGCGGTCGAGGATCCGGCGGGCCTCCTGGGCGTCGACCAGATCGCGGTCGATCTCCCGGGGGTTGGCCACCGCCGCCTGGATCGCCGGCTTGGTGATCTCGTGGAAGACCATCCGCTTGACCGGGACCTTGGGCTTGAGCGTCTCGACCAGGTGCCAGGCGATCGCCTCGCCCTCGCGGTCCTCATCCGTCGCCAGGAAGATCTCGTCGACCTCCTTGGCCAGCTTCACCAGCTTGCTGATCTGCTGCCTACGGTCGGCGGAGACGACGTAGAGGGCCTGGAAGCCGTTGTCGACGTCCACCCCGAGCCGGGCCCAGGGCTCCTTCTTGTATTTGGCCGGCACGTCGGCGGCGTTGCGCGGAAGGTCGCGGACGTGACCGAAGCTGGCCTCCACGACGTACCCCGGGCCAAGGTAGCCCGAGATCGTCTTGGCCTTCGCCGGTGACTCGACGATGACCAGACGGGTGGTTCCAGCGTTGCTTGGCACGTCTCTCCCCGACCTCACTCCTGCTCGTGGTCTGCCGGCGCCCGGACAGCGACCGCTTTCGACCCCGCCGTCGCACCGGCGGTCCGGATGTCCAACGTAACGCGCCGTCCGCGTTTCGGGTTTCGCGGGCCGCAAACCGCTTCGGCGCGGCGGTCGACGCCGCCCCACCGCGCTCGGCACTGTCGGACGGCGCCACCGTACACCGTGGGTAGGGCTCGAAGCGGGTCACTGTGACGATGGCGGGCCTACGACCGAGGTCCGACCCGCCCGTTTTCGACCTGGTTCAACCCGCCGGCTGTCCGGCACCGGACACCCGGCCGCCCCACCCCCGGGCCGCTGCCCAACCCCGTCGATCATGGACTTATGGTGGGCGTTTTAACCCCGGACACGCGATACGTCCCCCACCACAACTCCATGATCGACCCGGTGACGGGTGGGGTGGGTTAGGTGGGCCAGGCGTGGGGCGGTGCGGCGCGGGGCGGTCCGCCGACCAACTCGGCGAGTCGGGCCAACCGGCGGCGGCCGGTGATCCGGTACGCCGGGCCGCCCTCACCCGGGCCGAGCAACGTCCCGGCCAGCCCCGCCGCGCCGAGCGCCACGCCGATCGGCTCCCAACACTCCTGGTCGTCGGCGCCGAGCCGCAGCAGGAAGCCGTCGGGAGGCTCCGGCGTCCCGGCGGCGGCGAGCCACAGCCGCAACCGCCGGCCGGTCAGATGGAAGGCAGCCGGCGGGCGTTTCGTCGTACCGTGCAGCCAGGCGGCAGCGAGCGGCTTCAAGACCCGGGTGTACGACGTACGGACGGCGTGTCGCTCGCCCTCGGTCGGCTCCCAGCTGGCCGCCAGCCCGCGCGACGCCAGTTCGGCGACGAGCACGTGCACCCGCCAGGCGGCGTCCACCTGCACCGAGAGACGGGCGGTGCCGCCCATCCGGACCACCTCACCCGGCCCGGCGAGCAGCCCGGCCAGGTCGGCGACGGTCGGTTCGGCCGCATCCGCGCCGAAGAAGACAAGTTGCCGGCCCGCGTCGTCACCCTGGGGCGGGCCGTTCTGGGTGGAGCCGTTCTGGGGCGGGCCGTTCTGCGGCGCGCCGCCGCGGCGTCGCCCGGGAGCGGGCGTGTCGGACTCGGGCGCGGGAAACAGCGCCGGGGGCGGCTGCGCCTTCCCGGTGTCACCGAGCCCGCTCAGCGACACTCCGGCACCTCGTCGAATGCCTGTTTCAACTCCTCGGAGTTGAGCTTGCTGGTGTCCAGCGCGCTGGCGTCGTACTCCTTGTTGAGGGTCTCCACGGCGGCCCGCACGCCGTCGTAGAAGGCGGTCGGCTCGCCGGTGCCCAGGCCGTCGATGGTGTCCCGGGCGCGACCGTACGCGTCCCGCATCTTTCCCAGCGAACTGCGGAAACCCGCGGAGATGGCCTCGCCGTTGTCGGCCTCCGGGACGCCCGCCTTCTCCACCTTGCGGCGCGCGGCCTCGCTGGCCTGCTCCGCCCCGTCGAAGAGCCGCACCAGGTTCTCCTTGGCCTGCGCCGGCGTGGTCTGCGCGGTCATCTGCTCATCGGTGCTGCTGGTCAGCTTGTTGATCTCGGAGCGCCACGGGGTGAGGGCGCCGCAGACCGAGGCCGCCCACGCCCGTGGGCTGGGACCCCCGCCGCAGCCGGCCAGGACGACGATCGTGGCCAGGACCACCGTGAGCTTTCCGGCGGCAGACGCCCGGCACGTACGCATGCGTTGCAGCGTACGGCCTTTGGCCAGGTGTGGCACCGGGCCGGACGGCCGGGGTCCCCGGTCGACGGGCTACGTCGACCGGGGACCCCGGGACCGTTCCTGGGTCAGGCGTTGACCGTCTCCGGGCGGTGATCGGTGCTGCCCGCGCCGGTGCTGCCATCGGCGTCCGAGTCGGACATCGCGATGCCCTTGCGCTTGCTGAACACCACCGACGCCACGATGATCAGCGTCGCGACCAGGGCGATGCCGACCCGCAGGCCGACGTTGCGCTCGTCGCCGACGCTCCAGGCCACCACGGCGGGTGCGATCAGCAGCGAGACCAGGTTCATCACCTTGATCAGCGGGTTGATCGCCGGGCCGGCGGTGTCCTTGAACGGGTCACCGACGGTGTCGCCGATGACCGTGGCGGCGTGCGCCTCGGAGCCCTTGCCGCCGTACGCGCCGTCCTCGACCAGCTTCTTGGCGTTGTCCCAGGCCCCACCGGAGTTGGACAGGAACACCGCCATCAGGGTGCCGGCCCCGATCGCACCGGCCAGGTACGCCGCGAGCGCACCGGGCCCGAGGCCGAAGCCGACCGCGATCGGCGCCAGGATGGCGAGCAGACCGGGGGTCATCAGCTCGCGCTGCGCGTCCCGGGTGCAGATGTCGACGACCTTGCCGTACTCCGGGCGCTGGGTGCCGTCCATGATGCCGGGCAGCTCACGGAACTGCCGGCGGACCTCCATCACCACGGCACCCGCCGAGCGGGACACCGCGTTGATGGCCAGCCCGGAGAAGAGGAAGACGACCGCCGCACCGATGATCAGGCCGACCAGGTTGCGCGGGTTCGCCACGTTCAGCGCGTTGAGGATCTCGTTGCCGACGTCGCCCACGCCAGCCGTCGCGTACGCGCTGCTGAGCGTGTCGGTGTACGAGCCGAACAGCGCGGTCGCGGCCAGCACCGCGGTGGCGATCGCGATGCCCTTGGTGATCGCCTTGGTGGTGTTGCCGACCGCGTCCAGCTCGGTCAGCACCCGAGCGCCGTGCTCGTCGATGTCGCCGGACATCTCGGCGATGCCCTGGGCGTTGTCGGAGATCGGCCCGAAGGTGTCCATGGCGACGATCACGCCGACCGTGGTGAGCAGGCCGGTGCCGGCCAGCGCCACCGCGAACAGCGAGAGCGTGATGGAGCTGCCGCCGAGGAGGAAGGCGCCGAAGACGCCGGCGCCGATCAGCAGAGCCGAGTAGACCGCCGACTCCAGACCGATGCTGATGCCGGCCAGGATCACGGTCGCCGCACCGGTCTGCGAGCTCTTGCCGATGTCCTGCACCGGTCGCCGGTTGGTCTCGGTGAAGTAGCCGGTCAGCGCCTGGATCGCGGCGGCCAGCACGATGCCGATCACGACCGCGCCGATGGCCACCAGTCGCGGGTTGCCAGAGGCGTCGGTGAGGCCACTGTCGAACTCGCCGAAGGTCGCCGGCAGGTACGCGTAGGCGGCGATCGCCACCAGCACCGCGGAGAGCACCGCCGACAGGTAGAAGGCCCGGTTGATCGCGGTCAGGCCGTTACGGTCGGACGCGCGCAGCCGGGTGATGAAGACGCCGACGATCGCGATCAGCACGCCGATGGTGGAGATGATCAGCGGGAAGACCAGGCCCTGCTCGCCGAAGGCGGCGCGGCCGAGGATCAGCGCGGCGACAAGCGTGACGGCGTACGACTCGAACAGGTCGGCGGCCATGCCGGCGCAGTCACCGACGTTGTCGCCCACGTTGTCGGCGATGGTGGCGGCGTTGCGCGGGTCGTCCTCGGGGATGCCCTGCTCGACCTTGCCGACCAGGTCGGCGCCGACGTCGGCGGCCTTGGTGAAGATGCCGCCGCCGACCCGCATGAACATCGCGAGCAGTGCCGCGCCGAAGCCGAAGCCCTCCAGGACTGTGGGCGCGTCACCCCGGTAGACGAGGACGACAAGCGCCGCACCGAAGAGGCCGAGGCCGACGGTGAGGAAGCCGACGACGCCGCCGGTCCGGAAGGCGATCTTCATGGCCGCCTCGCGGCCGCCCGCCCGCTCCCTCGCGGCGGCGGCCACGCGCAGGTTGGCCCGGGTGGCCAGCCACATGCCCGCTCCGCCGATGAACGCGCTGAACAGGGCGCCCACCACGAAGAAGAGCGAGCGGCCGAGCTTCACGGCGAGCTCACTGCCACCGGTGTCGTGCACCGGGAGCAGGAAGAGCAGCACCACGGCGACGACGACGAAGATCGCCAGGGTGCGGAATTGACGGAGCAGGTAGGCCGAGGCGCCCTCCTGGACCGCCCCCGAGATCTCCTGCATTTTCTCGGTGCCCTTACCAGCGGCCAGCACCGTTTTTGTCAGGGCGGCAGCGAAACCGAGCGCCACCAGCGCGACAACCGCGGCGATGACGACGTAGGTGACATTGCTTCCGGTAAGGGAAAGCCCGCCGCCGTCGGCGGCCAAGGTCTCGGACATCTGTGTCCTCCTGTTACCGAACAATCGCGCCGGTGAGTGGAGACGCACTGACCGACGCCTGGATGCGGACTCGCAAGCGCGCGCCAACCCACCAGCGGACCAGCGATGAACACCCATACCCGCTGGCTGCGGGATGGGTCACTTGCTGACAACCCGGGTACTGTAGCCCTCCGCAGTGTTGGAGGTCACATCCAGGTGGCACCGTGTCGCGATGATCTTCGTCGCTGTGTTATGAAACGAAATCTGATATAGGGCCCGATCCATGCAAAGAAGGCCGCATCCCCGGCAGGGGACGCGGCCTACGCAGCGGAACTAATCAGCGGCCGACCGGCCACACCATCCGTACCTCGGTGCCGATGCCCTCGTCGACCGGGCGCACCTGCAGGTCCTCGACGAAGCCGGCGAGCAGCGCGAAGCCGACGCCGGTGGTCAGCGCCTCATCGGTGAGCGACTCGTTGGCCAGCTCGTCCGGCGGCAGCGCGGTCAGACCGATACCCGCCTCGATCGGCGCCCGGTCCACCACCCGCACGGCGTACGAGCCACCGTCGGACATCTCCACCAGCACCGGGTCGGCCAAGCCGTACTGCCGGTGCAGGGCCACCGCGCGCGTGCACGCCTCACCGATGGCCAGGCGAACCTCGTCCAGCAGGTCCTCCCGGACCCCGGCCCGACGGGCGACGGCGACGCCGACCAGGCGGGCGGTGCGCACGTGCACCGGGGCGGGCGAGAACGAGAGCTTGACTGTCGCCATCACGCGCCGGCGCCCGCCGAGTCGGCGCTGATCGCCGCGTCGACCGTCGGGTGCAGCGGAAACACCTGGTCCAGTGCGGTGATCCGGAAGATCTTGAGCAGCGGCTCCTTGTCGCAGACCAGGGCGAACGAACCGCTGGCCGAGCGGAGCCGCTTGAGCGCGCCGACCAGCACGCCCAACCCGGTGGAGTCGAGGAAATCCACCCGACCGAGGTCGACCACCACGTGACGAGCACCACCGTCGATCAGTTCGAGGAGTCGTTCACGGAGCCGGGGCGCGGTGTAGACGTCCACCTCACCACCGACCTCGAGCACCGTGTGCTCGCCCACGGTGCGGGTCGCCAGTGACAGCTCCATCGGTCCTCCTCGCCAGAGCCGTAAACTCTCGTGGGCATCTAACCACTACCGCCGGGACGGCCTGCGGACGCCAGCGGAGGCTACCCCTTACCCCGGTGTCCGACTTTTCATCTCCGAACACCAGTGCGAGAGTGCAGGGCGTGACCTCCAACGACTTCAGCTCAGCGCGCCGCACGCCGCGCCACGACCTGGAGTCGTCGTCCGCGGCCACCGTATCCGCTGGTCCCGGCCCCGGGCCAGCGCCGGTCGAGCTGCTGCGCCGGCTACGCGCCCGGGGCGCCGCCGACCCGGTCACCCACGTCGAGCGGGTACCGGCCCGCGCCGGGGTGCCCGCGCCGTGGCCGTCGTGGGCACCGACGGAACTACGCGCGGCGTTCGCCCGGCGCGGCGTGGTCGCGCCCTGGCAGCACCAGGCCGAGGCGGCCACCCTGGCGTACGAGGGCCAGCACGTCGTCGTCGCCACCGGCACCGCGTCCGGCAAGTCACTGGCGTACCAGCTGCCGGCCCTGGCCACCCTGCTCGCCGACCCCCGGGCCACAGCGCTCTACCTGGCGCCGACCAAGGCGCTCGCCGCGGACCAGTTACGCGCCGTCGCCGCGCTGGAGCTGGAGGGGGTACGCCCCGCCTGCTACGACGGGGACACTCCGCGCACCGAACGGGAGTGGATCCGCCGGCACTCCCGGTTCGTGCTGACCAACCCCGACATGCTGCACCACGGCATCCTGCCCGGGCACGCCCAGTGGTCCGGCTTCCTGCGCCGACTCGCGTACGTGGTGATCGACGAGTGCCACACCTACCGGGGCGTGTTCGGCTCGCACGTCGCGCACGTGCTGCGTCGGCTGCGTCGGCAGTGCGCCCGGTTCGGGGCCACCCCGGTGTTCGTGCTGGCCTCGGCGACCTCCGGCGACCCGGCCACCGCCGCCGGACGGCTGACCGGCCTGCCGGTGACGGCGGTCACGGAGGACGCCTCCCCCCGCGGCGGGGTGACCTTCGCGCTCTGGGAGCCGCCGCTGCTGCCACCCGACTCGAGTTCGTCCTCCCCGGTGCCGCCGCAGGCGACGGGCGACGGCTCCTCACCTCCGGCGCCCTCGCAGGCGACGGGCGACCACGACGAGCTTCGCCAGGTCCGCCGGTCGGCGCTGCGCGAGACCGCGGACCTGCTCGCCGACACGGTCGCCGAGGGGGTACGCACCCTCGCGTTCGTCCGCTCCCGTAAGGGCGCCGAGGTGGTGGCCGCCAACGCGCGTCGGGCGCTGGACGACGCGGTGCCGGGGCTCGGCGACCGGGTGGCCGCCTACCGGGGCGGTTACCTGCGGGAGGAGCGGCGCGAGCTGGAACGGGCACTGCTGCACGGCGACCTGCTCGGCCTGGCCTCGACCAACGCGCTGGAGCTGGGCGTGGACCTGGTCGGGCTCGACGCGGTACTGATCTGCGGCTACCCGGGCACCCGGGCGTCTCTCTGGCAGCAGGCGGGCCGCGCCGGGCGTTCCGGCCAGGAGGCCCTCGCGGTGCTGGTGGCCCGGGACGACCCCCTGGACACCTACCTGGTGCACCACCCGGAGGCCATCTTCGGCGCGCCGGTGGAGGCGACGGTGCTCGACCCGGCCAACCCGTACGTGCTGGCACCGCAGCTCGCCTGCGCCGCGGTGGAGGCGCCGCTCACCCCGGCCGACCTGGCGCTCTTCGGCGAGGGGGCGAAGGAGGCGGTGGACGAGCTGGTCGCGGCGGGGGCGCTGCGGCAACGGCCCACCGGTTGGTACTGGCGGCACCGGGAACGGCCCGAGGTGGACCTGCGCGGCGAGGGCGGCGCCCCGGTCGCTGTGGTGGAGTCGTCGACCGGCCGGCTGCTCGGCACGGTCGACGGCGGCTCGTCACACTTCCTGCTGCACTCCGGCGCGGTCTATCTGCACCAGGGCGTCTCGTACGTGGTCGACCAGCTGGACCTCGCCGACGGTTGCGCGCTGGTGCACGCCGAGGAGCCGGACTGGTCCACCCACGCCCGGGACGTCACCGACCTGTCCGTGGTGTCGGTGCGCTCCTACGTGGACGCCGGGCCGGTCGGCATGTTCCTCGGTGAGGTGGATGTGACCAGCCAGGTGGTGTCGTACCAGCGGCGGCGGATCGCCACCGGCGAGGTGATCGACACCCGGCCGCTGGACCTGCCCACCCGGGAGCTGCGCACGGTCGCGGTCTGGTTCACGCTGTCACCGCAGTCGTTGGCCCTCGCCGGGGTCCAGCCGGCCGACGTGCCGGGTGCGCTGCACGCCGCCGAACACGCCGCGATCGGCCTGCTGCCGCTGATGGCCACCTGCGACCGGTGGGACATCGGCGGGCTCTCCACCGCGCTGCACCCGGACACCGAGGCGCCGACCGTCTTCGTCTACGACGGGCATCCGGGCGGCGCCGGGTTCGCCGAGCGGGCGTACGGGACGGCGGCGGCGTGGCTGCGCGCCACCCGGGACGCGATCGCGGAGTGCGGCTGCGAGACCGGCTGCCCGTCCTGCGTGCAGTCACCGAAATGCGGCAACGGCAACAACCCCCTCTCCAAGCCGGACGCGATCCGGGTCCTCGACGTGGTGCTGTCGAACCTGCCGGCCTGAGCAGCTTGCATGAATCGGCATGGCACGGGGCACAATGGTTTGGGAGCGCTTCCATCGATGCTTATGTTGCTGATCGCCCCCCGTGCCCGAGGAGAAGCTGTGGCCGACACCATCGCCGAGACCGTCGACCTGCTCTACACCATCGACCAGGACAATCTCACCCTCGACCAGCAGATCGCGCTGGGGTCGGCACTGGCCGCCCTGGCCCAGGCGGAACGGCTGGAACAGATCAACGAGCGGCTGCGCGGCATCCACCAGGTTCTGAACACCTGGGCGCTGCGCGCCGCGACGTCCGCCGACAGCCGCTGAGGTTTTCTGGAGTGATCCTGCTAGGGCACCAGTGATCACTCCGTGCTGGGTAGTCGTCCGGCGGGCCTCGACGGCTACCCAGCAGCAACTGATCGCGGGCGGCAGGGGCGCGACGCTTGTCGGGCTGTGCGAGACTCCGGCGCACCAACCCCAGAGGAGTTCACACATGCAGCTCGACAACTTGCAGGGCCAGCACCAGTTCCACATCCGCCAGCGACTGCGCATGATGGTCAACCAGTACGAGGTCCGGGCGGTCTCCCCGGACGGCACCGAGGGTGAGCTGCTGGCGTTCGCGCAGCAGAAGCGGCTCGCCTTCAAGGAGCAGGTGACCATCTACACGGACGACTCCAAGCAGCAGCCGCTGCTCGGCTTCAAGGCCCGCCAGCGCATCGACCTCGGTGCCACGTACGACGTCACCGACGCGGCCGGCAACCCGATCGGCCTGTTCCGCAAGGACTTCGCCCAATCGCTGCTGCGGTCCACCTGGCACGTCGAGCAGGCCGGCCTGCCGCAGGTGACGGGCCAGGAGCGCAGCATGCCGGTGGCACTGCTGCGTCGGTTCGTCGACTCGCTGTCCTGGCTGCCGTACCACTTCGACTTCACCGCAGGTGGCCAGCCGGTCTTCACCGTGGTCAAGAAGTGGGGCCTGCGCGACAAGTACGTCGTCGAGGTACAGAACCCGCAGATCGACCGCCGCCTGGTAATCGCGATGGCCGTCGCCCTCGACGCGCTCCAGGCCCGCTGACACACCCGGGCCCGGACCAGGGCAGCGCGGTGACCCTCCGCGGTCGCCGTCGCGGCCACCCACTCCTCGGCTGCCGGCCGGAACCTGGACCTCGACCAGTCCCGGCCGGCAAGCCGTCGGCACCTTTTTCCAGCCGGCACACCGTCGGACCGCACATGCGGGCGCCACGTTGTCGGACCGCACATGCGGCCGACACGCCGTTGGTGACTCAACCCCTGACGCGGTCCGCTCCCCCTTTGGAGCTGATGTCGTAAACGCATCACATTTGATGTCGTAAACGATTCAGCTCCATAGTGCCCACCAATCCGACCAGGGCCCTGGCTCCTTCAGCCGCGCACCGAATCCGCACCTGCGCTCGACGCCGCGACCCGGATCAGGCCCGACGATCCACAGGCCGCGCACCCTGCTCTGCCAGCGCCCTGCCCGGGGCCAACACCGCCCCGGTCGCCCCCCGCTCCGGCCGAACTCAGCTCCGGCCAGCCCCAGCTCCGGCCGCCCCTGCTCGGACCGCCCCATCTCCGGGCCGCCCCAGCTCGGACCGCGCCTGCTCCGACCGCGCCCGCCGCCGCATTGGTGGCGTGCAGCGGGGCCGCCGCGAGGGTCAGCCCCGCACCGGGCCCGCGCGGGCGCTCGCCGCGGCCACCCGGGTCAGGCCGGGTAGTGGCGTGAACGCCACTTCGACCGTCACCAGCACGTCCAGCCCGTCGAGGTGGCAGTCGACCAGCCGGCCATCGTTGCGAACGGCGAGGTCGGACGCGGACGCGCAAGCCACGGCGTCGCCGTCGAGTGCCCGGGCTGCCCCGGCCAGCGCGCCGAGGTCGGCCGCTACGGCCGCCCGCTGCCTCGCCATTCCGGCGGCGACGATGGCGGCGCCGAACGTCCCGAACACCACGAAGGCGAGCCCCATCGCCAGCAGCAGAACCGTCGCGCCACCTCGCTGCGGGTCCGGCCGACCATCAACGAGCCCTCCGGCAGCCGCCGGGCGACCGGCGCGGTGTGACGGGTCACCAGTTCGTGGCACTACCCACTCCCCTCGTGAGCGCCCGGTTCGACGGCGGCGACTGCGGTGGCGACCACGGTGATTCGCGGTAGCCGGCCGCCCAGCGTTCGGACGGGCGCCCGTACCGTCGCCTGCACCCGGTCGCCGTCGACGGACACCGACACCACTGCCCCCGGCGGCGCCGCACGACCACCCTCCGCGCTGCCGTCCGCACCCCGGGCGGCGGCGAGCGCCGCCTCCCGGGCCGCGTGCAGGCAGCCCGCCTGAGCGCTGACCGCATTGACCGCGGTCAGGCCGGCCAGCAGGAGCAGGAGCAGCGCCGGCAGGCCGGCCGCCAGTTCGGCGGTGAAGGATCCCCGGTCCCCGCTGGCAGCCCGTACGAGGACGCGATGTCTCCGCCCGCCGCGTGCCGCCAGCCCGAAAACGCTCGACCCTGAATCGCGGCCGGCCCGCCGGCGCTCGATCACTTCAGGGCCCGGTCGATGACGGCGGTCAGCGCCGACTGGACGTTGCCGGAGGTCAGCACCTTCAACAGGATCCCGGCGAAGGCGACCGCCGCGAGAGTGCCGACGGCGTACTCGGCCGTGTTCATTCCGGCATCGCCGCGTAGGCGACCGATGAGTTTGCGCATGACTGTTTCCCTTCTCGATGGGTCAGAGCACGTCGCCGAGAACGGCGACGATCACCGGCACGAGTCCGGCGAGAATGAACGCCGGCAGGAAGCACAGCCCCAGCGGCAGGACGATGAGCACACCCGCCCGGCGGACCGATGCCTCGGCGGCGGTGGCCCGGTCGGCGCGCAGGTCGTCGGCGAGCCGGGTCAGCGCACCGGCCAGTGCGGCACCACTGTTGGCCGAGCGCAACGTCGCCGCGGTCAGCCGCTCCGCGCCGGGCACGCCGTCCAGCGCGGCCCATGCCTCCGCTGGGCCACCACCGAGCAGCAGGGTGCGGCCAACCCGGGCCAACCGGCCGGCAAGCGGCCCGTCCAGGGCCTCGGCGACGGCCAGCACCGAGCGATCCACCGGGGCGCCCGCCCGCATCGCCGCGGCCAGGAGGTCGGCGGCGAGCGGCAGGGCGGCGGCCTCCTGCTGCCGCCGCTTGCGAACAGCGGGTGACTCGATCCGGCGCAGCAGGACATCAAGCAGGAACACGGCCGGAAGAGCGCCGAGCAGCCCGAACCAGCCCTCGACAACGATGGCCACGGCGAGCCCACCCAGCACCGCCACGAGCCGGATCACATCCGGCCGCCGCCGCAGACTGGAGTTGGGCTGGCTTGCCGAGCCGGGCTGGCTGGCTGAGCCGGGCTGGCTGGCTGAGCCGGGCTGGCTCGCCGAGCTGAGCTGGCTCGCCGAGTTGGTCCGGCCGGCGTAGTTGGGCTGGCTGGCTCGATTCCGGGGCGTCATTCGGCCCGCCCCGGTGTTGCGCCCAGCCGTTCCGCCCAGAGGAGGCCCACGACCTGTAGGGCGACCGCGGCGACCGCGCAGGCTCCGCCGACCGTGCTGTGCAGGAGCACCGCCATGGGGTCGACGCCGATCCCGTACCCAAGCCCGATCCCGCCGATCGGCAGCGCCGCCAGTAGCCACGCCGTGGCCCGGGCGCCGGCCGCCTGGGCCGCCGCTGCGGCCAGCCCTCGGTCGGTCGCCCGAGCGTCCGCCTCGATCCGCTCGACGAGTTCCGCCAGCGGCGCGCCGGTCCGGTCGGCCAACCGCACCGCCGCCGAGGTCAGCTGACGTAGGCGGGCTGCCCCGTCACGCTCGATGGCCGCGACCTCCAGCGCGTGTGGGACGGGCAGGCCGGCCCGTAGGTCCGCCGCGAGACCGCAGAGCTGGTCCAGCGCACGTCGTCGGCTCCGCTCGGCGCTCCGGTTCACTCGCCACCGCAGCACGGCGCGCACGGCCAGCGTGCCGTACCCGGCCATCGCGACGGCGGCCACCGGACCGCCGACCACGGCACCCACACCGCCGCCGAGCAGACCGACCAGTGGCAGCAGTCGGGTCGTCTTTCGCGAGGTGCGCCACGACGGAGGCGTTCGGTCGGTCCGGCCGACACGCCCGTGGTCCCGGCAGTCGGCGATCGCGCACCCGCCGGCCACCGGCACACCGGACGCGTCGCCCCGACAGCCGATGTCCAGGTCGCCGAGCCCATCGGCGGCCGTTACCGTGCCAGAGACGTCGTTCCGACCGCCCACATCCACACCGCTGACACCGATCGTGGTCGTGGCCGCCGATGCGGCAGTCCGTCGGCCCGCACCGAACGAGGTAATGGCCACCTCCTGGGGGGCCGCGCCGGTCGGGCGTCGGGGATCCCGACGAGCCGGCGGGCGGGTCAGGCCCTCCGGACGCCTGAACGCGCCTGCCGCTCCAAGCCACCTCGGGCTGCGGGTGACGTCCCGGTCGGGCCAGCCGAGTGCCGTCCGCGTTCCGTTGGAACCCGCGGTGGCACCCGGCTCGTGGGCGATGCCGACCGGATGACCCGAGGTCGGGGCAACGCCGGTGCCGTCGACCGGCCCGTCCGGCGTACGACCGAGCTCCCTGATCCACTGCACCAGGGCGTCGTCCGGATCGACACCGCCGCCCCTGCGTCCCAGCGTCAGGACGCGACGTCGACGGGCTCGAATGCTCCACACAGGCCACGCCACCAGCGCAGCGGCGGCCAGGAGCAGCGCCGCCACCAGCATCGTCTCGCCGGTCATGCCGGACCCGCCGATCCGGGCCAGGGCTCGCTGAGGATGGGCGGCACCGCCACCCCTCGCTCCCGCAGCAGCGCCCCGAGGGCACGGGCGGCAAGCCCGAGCCCACTGCCGCGCACCCAGGCGGGCACCACGGTCACCAGCCGTTCGGGCCCCTCGGGCAGCAGCAGGCAGACCGACTCCAGCACGCGGCCCTGGTCGCCACGTCGCACCTGGAACACCACCTGCAACGCGGCGGCCACCTGGGCGTGCAGCGCGGCGCGCGGCAGCCCACCCAGCATGCCCAGGGCCTCCAACCGGGCCGGCACGTCCGACGGTGTGTTGGCGTGCAACGTGCCGGCACCCCCGTCGTGGCCGGTGTTGAGCGCGGCCAGCAGATCGACCACCTCACCGCCCCGGCACTCCCCGACCACGAGCCGATCCGGGCGCATCCGCAACGCCTGCCGGACCAGGTCCGCCAGACTGACCACGCCCGTGCCCTCCACATTGGCGGTACGCGCCTGGAGCCCCACCACGTGCGGATGCCCCGGACGCAGCTCGGCGGCGTCCTCCACCAGTACGATCCGTTCGGTGGCCGGCACCATCCCCAGCAGGGTGTTGAGCAGGGTCGTCTTGCCCGACCCCGTGCCCCCGGTCACCAGGTACGCCAGGCGGGCCGCGACGACGGCGGCGAGCAGTGGCGCCAGCGGTCGTGGCACGGTCCCCTGGTGCACCAACTCGTCGAGGGTGAACGGCCGGTGCCGGAAGGTTCGCAGGGACAGGTAGGGACCTTCGGTAGCCACCGGCGGCAGCACGGCGTGCAGTCGAGTGCCGTCGGGAAGCCGCGCGTCCGCGTACGGGGAACCGTCGTCGAGTCGCCGTCCCGCGCTGGCGATCAGCCGCTGCGCCAACCGGCGGACATCCTCCACCGAGCCCACCGGCACCGCGACCTGGTGCAGCCCCGATCCGCGGTCGACCCAGACCCGAACGCCGTTGACGAGGACGTCGGTGACCTCCGGGTCGGCGAGCAGCGGCGCCAGTGGCCCGGCGCCGACGAGGTCGTCGCGCACCCGGTCGGCGATCCGCAGCATGGCCGTGTCACCGAGCACCGCGGCGGTGGGCTCGGCCCGTACCGCCGAGACGATGGCAGCCGCGGTGACCGGGGTGGTGGCGGCGGCGATCCGCTGCCGTACCCGGGCGGCGAGGGTGCCGTCCTCCGGCCCGGCGGTCATGCCGCACCCGTAGCCGGCGCGCCGGTGAGGTCGATGACGATCCGTTGGCAGAGCGCGGCCAGTGGGCCCTTGCCCCCGGCGGCCGGCGCCTCGCCCCGCTCCAGCCCACGGCAGAGCCCCGGCTCGGGGCGCAGCGTGCCGGCCAGGGGAAGGCCCAGCGCGCGTGCCACCTCGGTCGCCCGCAGCCGCCCCGGGGCGGGCCCGCGCACCACCACCGAGAGTGCGGCGCAGTGCGGGGCAGCCGCGGCCACCACCCGAGTGGCCGCCGCGGTGGCTCGCAACTCGGCCGGTACGACGACGAACGTCTGATCGGCGGCCTGCAACGCCACCACGGCCGCGTCGTCCAACTGTCGGGGCAGGTCGATCACCACGAAGTCCCGCCCACGCCGGGCCGCGTCGACGGTCGCCGCCATCGCCGTCGCCGGCAACGCCAGCATCTCGCCGCGGTCCCAGGAGAGCACCACGAGATCACCCCTGCTAGGCAGGGCCTGCACCAGCGCCGGAGCGTCCACCCGCCCGTCGGCGCTGGTGAGCGACGGCCAGCGCAGGCCCTCCAACTGCTCCCAGCCCAGCACGAGGTCGAGGCCACCACCGAGCGGGTCGGCGTCGACCAGGAGGGTGCGCAGCCGGGCCCGGGCGGCGGTCACCGCAAGACCACCGGCGAGCACGCTCGCGCCCGCACCACCCCGGCCACCGAGGACCGCGACGACCCGGGCGCCGACGCCGGCCGGACGGTCCGGATCATGCTCGGCGAACCGATCCACCAGCCACGGCTCCGCGGCCGGCAGCGTGGCGACGTGCTCGGCCCCGATCAGCTCGGCGACCTGCCAGCCGGGGTCGAGCTGACCGGCCCGGCCGAGCAGCACCAGCCGGGGCCGCTGCGGTAACCGGGCGCGCAGACAGGCCTGTGCTTGATCGGCGCCGAGCAGCACCAGGGGCGCGGGAAGCCAACGGGTACGGGCAGCCGCCGGGTCGCGGGCGAGCTCCACCTCGGTGCCGCCAACGGCGGCGAGCCGGAGCACATCGTCGAGCAGATCGTCGTCGCCGGTGACGACCAGCGGGAGCCGGCGGATCGGCGGAACCGTGGTACGGGGTGGCATCGCGGCCTCCAGCGGTCGGGCTCTGGTATGCCGCCGACCCTGCTCGGAATTCGCCCCACGAGCCGACCCGATGTCGTCGCCTGTGGACAACCTGGTGGCCTGTGGAAAACCCCCGCCGACACAATTGATCTGTTAAAAGCACAGGCAACGCCGCAGCTACTGCCACTACGGGAAAACAGCGGGGCCGCTTCCCAAAGGAGCGGCCCCGCAAGTCGGCGGTCAGCCGACCCGGTTGGTCCAGGCGGTATCGAGGATCACCTTGTACGAGCTGATCCGCACGGGCGACAGCGTCAACAGCTCATAAGCGAGCAATTCGCCCGTCTTCGGATCGAAGATCAGAAGTGATTGCTGGTCGTGCTCGCGGTCGTCGAAGGTGATGGCCACTCCGTGCCGGCCGGCGCGGTCGGTGACCTGCCCCCGCCAGCGGAAGCCGGGCACATCGGCGAGGACCCGCAGGATCGCCGCTCGGGTCGCACGCGGTACGACGTACCGCCCGTAGACCGTGCTGACCTCCTTACTAGCCGCCCCCGCGCCGTACTCGACCTTCAGCAGCTCCCGCAGCTCGGACGGGACGGCCGACGGCGGCCTGAGCTCCCGGGGCGATAGCGGAAGGACACCCGGTGCGGGGGTCCCGGTGGCTGCTGGCTGCCCAAGGCTTTCGCGCTGCCAGTAGTCCCGAGACTCCTGGTCGGGGTACTGCGGCTCCAGTTGAGAGCTGGCCTGGTTGCCGGTCCCGTCGGCGGCCTGCCAGATCTTCGTCTCGCTGGCGAAGGCCACGTGGTGGCGGCCGTCGGCGGACGTCATCACCGGATCGCCCCACAGCTTCGAGTGGTGATACATGTAGCGCCCGCTCTGGTGGTCGTACGCCGCGTCTTTGATCTTGTCGGCCAGCATGCGCAACTGCGGGCCGGCGGCCGGCGGATCCGCGTCGAACTGGTACGCGACCGGCACGAGTACCAACCCCGCTGCCGCCGCCGGTTCGCCCGGAGTCTCCGGTGCGACCCCGCCGAACGGCTGGAGCACCGCCACGGCGCCGGCCGCGACCGCCAGCGTGCCGGCCGCCAGGACCAGCCGGCGGGTCGGGCGTACGCGACGACGCCCGGCCACCGTCTCGGTAGCGTCGGCGCGGTCGATCAGCTCGCGCGCCGAGACCAGCGGTGGCCCGACGGCGGCGTTCCGGGCCGGGTCGGCCGGGCCGAGAAGAGTACGGGTTCGCTCTGCTCCGAACATCACAGATCCTCTCGAATGGTGACCAAAACCGGGCTGCGCCGGGCCTGCGCGGGCCGGTCCGACATCGCTTCGGCAAGACGGCGGCGGGCGCGATGCAGGCGCACCGCGGCGGTCGCCCCGGTGCAACCGAGAACCTTTGCCGCCTCGGACACCGTCAGCTCCTCCCAGCCGACCAGCCGGAGGATTTCCTGGTCGAGGTCGTTGAGGTTGGCCAGAGCGGTCCAGATGTCGGCGACCCCGACGCTCGTGTCGGCACCCGACGATCCGGCCAGTCGCTCGAGGTCGACATCGGTGATCGAGAGGAGGTCCGGTGCGCTGCGTCGCGACCGCCACTGGTTCGCCAGAAGGCGCCGGGCCACCCCGTACAGCCAGGGCAGGCTGCGTTCCGGCACCTCCACCCGGCGACGCCAGGCGACGACGAAGACCTCCTGGGCAAGCTCCGCGGACGCATCCCGGTCAGCGAGCCGGCGAAGGCCGTATCGGACTATGTGCTCGTATTCGGCGGCGTAAAGGCTGGTGAACCAGCGCTCGTCCCGCTTCTTCGGTGGACCCACCCGAACCCCCATTGCCTCGGCGACTCTCACCCTGGCTTGTGTCGCTGAGGGCCCCGGGGATTACCGCGCGGTCGAGGGCGGGTGCCGCCCACCGGGGTACGAACGCCGCGGTCAGTCGTCGATCGCCTGGTAGACGGTGGTCCAGAAGTCGTGCCACATCGGCAACCGCTGGTCGCCCGCGTGCGCCCGCTGCATGAACACGATCGTCGTCAGGTCCTCGGCGGGGTCGTTGTACCAGGCGGTGCCATAGAAGCCTGGCCATCCGTAGCTGCCGACCGAGGGCCCGAGGTGGGTGCGGCGGGTCCGGACCGACATTCCGAAGCCCCAACCGATGGCGTCGAAGTATCCGGGCCAGAACCCGGAGATGGCCTTCTGGTTCGGGGTCAGGTGGTCGCTCGTCATCAGTGTGACCGCGGGCCGCGACAGCACCCGCTCGCCACGGTGGGCGCCGCCGGCAAGCAGAGCCGAGGCGAAGGCGAGGTAGTCCTGGGCGGTCGAGACGAGCCCGCCGCCACCGGACTCGAACATCCGCGGTCGGCTGAACCGCCCGTCGGGAGCGTCCTCGACGACCAGCTCGCCGGTGGTGGCGTTGTCCTGCTCGTACGCCGTCGCGAACCGGCCGATGCTCGCGCTACCCACGCTGAAGGCGGTGTCGGCCATTCCCAGCGGCTTGCAGACCCGCTCGGCCACGGCATCCCCGAAGGACATGCCGGTGGCCCGGGCGATGAGCACACCGGTCACGTTGGCGGCGGTGTCGTACATCCAGCGCTCACCTGGCTGGTGGACGAGCGGAAGGTCACCGAGCTGGCGGATCCACTCGTCCGGCGACGGATATTCGAGTGCGTTCAGCGCGTCGGCGATCGGGACCGTTCCCGGCTCGGCGGGGACCATACCGGTGCCAAGGGTGCCGTCCAGGACGTCCCGCAGCGTTATCGGGCGGTTCGCCGGGACGGTGTCGTCCAGTGGACCGTGGGGATCGGCGAGCACGGTCATGTCCGCCAGCTCTGGAAGGAGATCGTCGACCGGGTCGTCGAGGCGGAGCGTGCAGTCCTCGACGAGGGTCATCGCACACGCGGCGACGATCGGCTTCGTCATCGAGCCCAGGCGACAGATCGTGTCGACCGCCATCGGCGTCCGCGACCCGGGGCCCTCGAACGCGAGCTGACCCGTTGCCTCGATGTGCACCTCGCCGTGCCGGGCGAGGACGGCCACCATGCCTGGGACGAAGCCGGATTGGACGTGGTGCTCAAGGAGACCCCGCAGCCGAGCCAGCCGTTTCGTCGAGAAGCCACCAGCAGCCACCTGCTTCCTCCTCAGCTCGTCCCGTTCGGCAAATTACACGCCAAGCGGCGATCGCATGGTGCACGACGAGGTGGGGAGGAGACCTGTCCGAGCGGTGGAGCGTTTCCAGCAGAAAGGGACGACCCCCGTCGGGGGGAGACGGGGGTCGTCGGAGGTTCGGCTCCGGGGGGGTCGAGCCGAACCACTCAGCGGTCACGGGGGGTGCAACCGCTGAGGGTCTGCCTGTTTCGAGGATGTGAAAGCTCGTCGTACGGACAAGTCTGCCTGAGCGGGCCCGTCACGTCGAGTGGTGCCGACTCCACTCACTGCGAAAATCTCCTCGCAGAGTGTGAGCGTGATCACGCGGAGCGGAGATGATGCTGCCAGCCCGCAGGTCTGAGGGGTGGCATGACCCCGGGCACCCGCCGACGATAGACCATCCGGCTAGACTTTCGCGCCGTGGGCCGAAGTGCCGCTTTCTTCGATCTGGACAAGACCGTCATCGCCAAGTCGAGCGCCCTGGCGTTCGGTCGGCCGTTCTACCGGGATGGGCTGATCACCCGGCGTGACGTGGTCAAGTCGGCGTACGCGCAGCTGATGTTCCGGCTGGGCGGCACCGACGAGCAGACCATGGCCCGAACACGGGACTACCTGGCCGCGCTCTGCAAGGGCTGGCAGGTGGAGCAGGTCCGCCAGATCGTCGCGGAGACGCTGCACGAGCTGATCAACCCCTACGTGTACGCCGAGGCCGCCGCCCTGATCGAGGAGCACCAGGCGGCTGGGCGGGACGTGGTGCTGGTGTCGGCGTCCGGCGAGGAGATGGTCCGGCCGATCGGCGAACTGCTCGGGGTGACCGACGTGATCGCCACCCGGATGACGGTGCGGGACGGCCGGTACAGCGGCGAGGTCGAGTTCTACGCGGCCGGCCCGAGCAAGGTCGAGGCGGTCAGCGAGTTGGCCGCCGCCCGGGATTACGACTTGGCTGATTCGTACGCCTACTCCGACTCGTACAGCGATCGCCCTTTGCTGGAGTGCGTCGGCCACCCGAGTGTGGTCAACCCGGACCGGCAGCTCCGCAAGCTGGCCTCGGAGAACGCGTGGCCGGTGCTGGAGTTCCGGCACCCGATCCCGCTGGGCCGGCGCCTGCGGGAACGGCCGGCGGTCCCGGTGGCCGCGGCGGCCCTGGGGGTCGGGGTGGGCGTGGCCATCGGCATAGCCTGGTACGGCCGGCACCGCCGCACCCGAGCCGCCACCACCGCCTAACCCCCACCCCACCCCACCCCACCCCCGTCCCGTCCCGTCCACTCTCACGTCGATCTTGGACTTGTGGTGGGCGCCTTCGGCGCATTGGCACCTTTTGCGAGGCACCACAACCCCAAGATCGACGTCGGGGAGGACGGGCCGCACCGGGGCGGCGGGGCTGATCGCCGCTTAGGCGGCGGCGAGGATCTCGTCTCCGATGGCGGTGAGCTGGTCGGTGCCGACCTCGACGGCGGCCATGTAGTGGCGTAGCCAGGAGCGCAGCCCGTCCGGGGTGCCGGTGGCGAAGGCACCGGCCGCACCGACGTACTCGGGCTCCCGCTCGCGGTGCCCGACGTCGACGGCGAGCAGGCCACGCGGGTCGAGGCCGCTGGCGAGCAGCACCAGCCGGGCGGCCCCGCGGGCCACCACGCCGGACGGCCCGGCGAACGGGCGCAGGTTCAACAACTCCCCGTGTACGACGGCGGCGAGCACCAGCGGGGAGACCTCCGTGCCGCCGGCGACGAGGGCGGCCAGCCCGTCGAGTCGGGTGGCGACCACGGGGTCGGCGACCGGGCGGCCCAGCTCGGCCTCCGACACGACGTCGCGGGCGGCGAGCACGTGCAGCTTGGCGAGCGCCTGGCGGGGCGCCTTCGGCCACAGCTCACTCAGGCCCGGCAGCGCCCCGGCGACCCGCAGTGCCCCCTGGAGCACCGGGTCGGTGACGGTGCCGGCCCGGACCGCCTCGCGCTCGTGCCCGGCCCCCTCAAGGGCCGCGCTGGCCACCGCGCAGCGCAGGCTGACCTCGGCGGCGACCTGTCCACCGTGCCGGCGCAGCGCCCGGTGCCCGAGCGCCTGGTCGAACCGCTCGCGGGCCTGCTCGACGGCGGTGGCGATGTCGGCGAGCGCGAGCAGCGGGGCGAGCGGGTCGGTGGTCACCCCGCCACGCTAACGACCCGACCCGGCGCGGCGGGCCGCACCCGCCCGCAACGCGACCCGGACCACCCGCCGGACCCGGCGGGGCCGCAAGGCGATCGGGCCACCCGACCCGACCGACCCGGCACGGGCAAGGTCAACACGGGTTCGTTGAAGTCGGGGTGTCCGCCCGGCCTGGACACGGCGATTTCCAGAAACCTGCGTTGATCAAGGCGCCCCGCGCGGCGACCCCGGCGGGGACGGGCGGGGAACGGGCCGTCGGGCGCGCGGCGGAGGCCACTCGGCGCGACGCAGTGGGCAGCCGTGGCCGGTCGCAGGCCCCGCGACTACCCTCGTGCCATCGAGACGCAGGTCACCCCGAGGATGAGGAGTCACGGCATGAGCGAGGCATTGGCCAATCTGCTGAACGAGACGCGCCAGTTCCCCCCGCCGGCCGAACTCGCCGCGCACGCCAACGTCACCGTCGACGCGTACGCCGAGGCTGAGGCCGACCGGCTGGCCTTCTGGGCGAAGCAGGCCGATCGGCTGGCCTGGTCGAAGAAGTGGGATGAGGTGCTCGACTGGTCGAACCCGCCGTTCGCGAAGTGGTTCGTGGGCGGACAGCTCAACGTGGCGTACAACTGCCTGGACCGGCACGTCGAGGCGGGCCGGGGCGACAAGGTGGCGATCCACTGGGAGGGCGAGCCGGGCGACACCCGCACCATCACGTACGCCGACCTGCACGAGCTGACCTGTCGCGCGGCGAACGCGCTCACCGACCTGGGGGTGACCGCCGGCGACCGGGTGGCGATCTACCTGCCGATGATCCCGGAGGCGGCGGTGGCGATGTTGGCCTGCGCCCGGATCGGCGCCGCGCACAGCGTGGTCTTCGGTGGCTTCTCCGCGGACTCGTTGAGCAACCGGATCCAGGACGCCAGCGCCAAGGTGGTGATCACCGCTGATGGTGGTTACCGGCGGGGCAAGCCGTCGGCGTTGAAGCCCACTGTGGACGAGGCGGTGGCGAACTCCCCGTCGGTGGAGCACGTGCTCGTGGTCCGCCGCACCGGCGAGGACGTGGCGTGGTCGGAGAAGGACCACTGGTGGCACGAGACGGTGGAGACCGCGTCGGCCGAGCACACCGCGCAGCCGTTCGACGCAGAGCACCCGCTGTTCATCCTCTACACCAGCGGCACCACGGCCCGCCCGAAGGGCATCCTGCACACCACCGGCGGCTACCTCACCCAGGCGTCGTACACGACGCACGCGGTGTTCGACCTGAAGCCGGAGACGGACGTCTACTGGTGCACGGCCGACATCGGCTGGGTCACCGGCCACTCCTACATCGTGTACGGCCCACTCTCCAACGGCGCCACCCAGGTGATGTACGAGGGCACCCCGGACACGCCGCACAAGGGCCGGTTCTGGGAGATCATCCACAGGTACGGGGTGAGCATCCTGTACACCGCGCCCACCCTGATCCGGACGATGATGAAGTGGGGCGACGACATCCCGGCCGGCTTCGACCTGTCCTCGCTGCGCCTGCTGGGCAGCGTCGGCGAGCCGATCAACCCGGAGGCCTGGATGTGGTACCGGGAGCACATCGGCCGGGGCGAGCTGCCGGTGGTGGACACCTGGTGGCAGACCGAGACGGGCGCCATCATGATCTCGCCGTTGCCGGGGGTGACCGCGGCCAAGCCGGGTTCGGCGATGACGCCGCTGCCCGGCATCGTGGCCGACGTGGTGGACGACCAGGGCCAGTCGGTGCCGAACGGTGGGGGCGGCTACCTGGTGCTGCGCGAGCCGTGGCCGTCGATGCTGCGCACCATCTGGGGTGACGACGACCGGTTCATCGAGACGTACTGGTCACGTTTCCAGGGCATGTACTTCGCGGGCGACGGTGCGAAGAAGGACGACGACGGGCACATCTGGCTGCTCGGCCGGGTGGACGACGTGATGTTGGTGTCCGGGCACAACATCTCGACGACCGAGGTGGAGTCGGCGTTGGTGTCGCACCCGTCGGTGGCCGAGGCGGCGGTCGTCGGCGCGACCGACCCGACCACCGGTCAGGCGATCGTCGCGTTCGCCATTCCCCGGGGCAGCACGGACATCGTCGGTGACGCGGGCGAGCAGCTCATCGCCGACCTGCGCAACCACGTGTCGAAGACGCTCGGCCCGATCGCCAAGCCGCGGCAGATCATGCTGGTGCCGGAGCTGCCGAAGACCCGCTCCGGCAAGATCATGCGCCGGCTGCTGCGGGACGTGGCGGAGAACCGGTCGCTGGGCGACGTGACCACGTTGCAGGACTCCTCGGTGATGGACCTGATCTCCTCGGGGATGAGCGGCACGAAGTCCGACGAGGACTGACGGTAGGCGTACCAATTGGAGGGTGGCGGTCCGTGCGGACCGCCACCCTCCGTCACGTCTTACGGGTACGGTTCGCGCCGCCTCGCCACTGTCACATCGGTCGGTCGGGGGAGTCGGGAGAAGCTGAACGGGCACAGGCGTAGATCACCTCTGTCCTTTCGGCCGGTTGTGCTTTAGGTTCACGCAGGTTGGAAGAGTTCGACACACATCGCTTCGATGGTCGGCCACGCCAACGTCCTCCTCCCCATGCCCGAGAAACGGAGCGGCATGAACCACAAACCGCAGTCCAGGGCGCGGCGACGACTACTCGTCGCGCTGCCCGCCATCGCCCTCGCCGCCACGTCACTGACCGTGAGTGGCAGCGCGGCTGCCCAGTCGCCGTCCGGCACCCCTCTGGCGGTGATCGGGGCCGACGAGCACTACATCAACTACGCCGAGCCCGAGGTGCAGCCGGACACCACCGGCCGTGAGGTGAAGGGCAAGGGTGGCATCTACACCCCCGCCGCGGAGTCCGCGCGTGCGTTCGACCAGAAGCACGCCCGGGGCAACCCGGTGACCGCACGGCAGCTGGCCAAGGACGAGGCCAAGTCGCTGCGGACGGGTCAGAACCCCCGCAAGTTCAAGAAGGCACCGACCACCCAGACGGCGAAGCTGCTGACGCTGCTGGTCGAGTTCAACGACAAGGCCAACGACGACTTCACCGGCGTGATGGTCCCGAAGACGGTGTTCGAGGACCGCACCTGCGTCCCCGGCACCGTCCAGAACGGCCCGAAGCACAACAAGATCCCGGACCCGGCGCGCCTGCCCCACGAGGACAACAACTCGATGTGGGTGCCGGACTTCTCGCCGCAGCACTACAACAAGATGCTCTACAGCAAGAAGGGCATCACCGAGCGGGTCCGCACGGACTTGAAGGGCCCGGACGGCAAGAAGGGCATCGACCTGTCCGGTCGCACCATGCACAACATGTACCTGGAGATGTCCAAGAACGCGTACACGGTTGACGGGCAGGCCAGCCCGTGGATCACCGTGCCGCACTCGGAGGGCTGGTACGCGGCCAACCGCTGCTTCCAGGACGAGACCGGCGCGTGGGTTCCCGGCCGTGAGCAGTCGATGAACGGTCACCCGGACAACCCGGCCGGCGCGGGCCGCCTGGCGACCGACGCGATCGACGCGCTCGTCGCCAAGGACCCGAACTTCCCGTGGGCCGACTACGACATCGAGGACCAGGCCGACCGCGACGGTGACGGCAACGTCTTCGAGCCGGACGGCGTGATCGACCACCTCGTGCTGGTGCACGCCGGCCAGGGCAAGTCCCGTGGTGGCGGCGCCGAGGGCGTGTACGCCGTGTGGGCGCACTCCTCCACGGTCGCCGGTGGCTACACCATCCCGGGCACCAACCTGAAGGCGTCGAACTACATCGTGCAGCCGGAGGACGCCGGTGTCGGCGTCTTCGCCCACGAGTTCGGCCACGACCTGGGCCTGCCGGACCTGTACGACACGTCCGGCAACGCCGACTCGGACGTGGACTTCTGGGACCTGATGGCCTCGGGCTCGCACTCGGGTGAGATCTTCCAGGCGCTGCCGACGCACATGGGCATCTGGGACAAGTGGGTGCTCGGTTGGGCCGACCCGCTGACCATCCGCCCGGGGTCGAACCCGCGCGAGGTGAAGCTCGGCCAGACGTCGCGGACCCCGATCGACTCCGAGGACGGCATCAAGGTCGACCTGCCGGACAAGGTCACGACGCTGGCCACCCCGCACAGCGGCACCAAGATGTGGCACAGCAACAACGACCAGGAGTGGGCCGACGTCAAGCTGAGCCGCTCGGTCGACGTGCCGGCGGCGGCCGACTCGAAGTTCTGGATGTGGAACAACTACATCATCGAGGAGGACTGGGACTACGGCTTCGTCGAGCTCTCGACCGACGGCGGTACGACCTGGACCGAGCAGAAGGTGTACGACGAGGGTGGCACGGTCGTCACCACGCCGGACGGCTACCCGGACCCGAACGGCCGGATGAACGACTTCGGCGGCAAGAAGTACGGCCTGACCGGCAGCACCGACGGCTGGCGGCACGACTACGTCGACCTGTCGGCGTACGCCGGTACGACCGTGCAGGTGCGGCTGCGTCTCGCCACCGACGAGGCGTTCGAGGAGCGCAACTGGTTCGTCGACGACTTCTCGGTCACCGGCGGCGGCGCCACCACCTGGAGTGACGACGTCGAGGGCGGCGCCAACGGCTGGACGGCCACCGGCGGCACCTTCGTCGACACCACCGGTGAGGGCTGGACGATCTCCAGCGGCACCGAGGTGCACGCCCAGTACTACCTGGCGGAGTGGCGCAACTTCGACGGCTTCGACAAGGGCCTGAAGTACGCCTACGACACCATCTACTCGCACGACGCGTGGAAGGTCGACCGGATCTCCTACAACGCGCCGGGCATGCTGGTCTGGTACCGGGACACCGCGCTCGGCGACGTCAACCACGTCACCGGGCAGATGACCGCGCTGCCCAGCTACGGTGCGAAGGGCGGCCTGCTCATCGTCGACTCGCACTTCGACCCGTTGCGGCGTACGGGCGAGGCGGCCGTGAAGGACCCGTCGGTGACGGACAACCTGCCCAGCCGGCCGCAGTCGTCGAACGCGGCCTTCACGCTGCAGCGGACGTACCCGTTCACCGAGTGCCTGGAGGCGGCGGACGAGCCGTACAGCGCGTACTGCACGAAGTTCAAGGGTCAGGCGCCGGTGAAGGCGTTCACCGACGCCAAGGGCTGGTACCCGGGCATCGAGATGCGCGATGGCGCTGCCTACGCCCGGGACAACGACGCGTCGGTGGTCCTGCCGTCGCGCAACAACGCGCCGTACACCACCCGGGTCACCCACCCGGACGGCAGCCCCGCGCCGGAGTTCTACGGCGTGACCCTGGGCGGTGGCGCGATCGTGCTGGGCACCGGCAACCCCGGCGACCAGGGCGTGAACTACGGCGTCTCGCTGACGATCAAGAAGGCGGCCGGGGACAACTCGTCCGCCATGATCTACGTGACGCCGGCGAAGAAGTAACGGTTTCGCGGCTCGACAACTAACGGTGGGGCCGGTGGCGGAGACGCCTCCGGCCCCACTGTCGTAAGCCCGACCACATTGATCGAAGATAGTCGTTGCAGTGATACCCGTTCGAATTTGCGCTGGCCAGCGTGGCTGTCAAAGCGCCAGCTTCTGATGGTGAAAGGGAGCCCCCCACAAACTGGGGACAACGATGGGCAGGCCCATCCGGGCCCGCCCATCGCCTTGCCACCACTACTACTTCTTCTGCTCCACGGTGCCAACGTTCAACCGCTGGTTCGCGGTGGACGCCATCGGCTGCTTCACCTCGACGATGACGTTGTATTCGCCCGCCATGGGCACGTTGGTGAGGGCCTGGTACACGCCCGGCTGCCCGGACATCTCAGCCATCACGATCGGACTCGACTTGTGCGCCATCGGCATTGCCACCATGTCGGTGTATGCCACGACCTGACCCTTGGTGATCGGGTCATAGCTGGTCGGCGAGCTGACCTTCGCCTCGATCCGCACCTGGAGGTTTCCCAGGTGCTCACTGTCAATCGAGATCGCTGCCCGCGGCTGCTGCTCGTTGCCCTGGCCGTGCCGTTCGGCTGGGGCAGTCTCTGCAGCGGCTGGTACGACGACCCGAGGCCGGGTGGCCAGGAAGCCGACCACCCCGACCAGCAGCGCGGCCGTCATCCCGATGCAGATCCCCAGAAGCATGCCCTGCCGGAACCGGTTCGGCCCCCGTTTGCGAGGCCCCCGGCCGGGCCGGACCGGTCTTCCGGCTCGGACCGGCCTACCGGCAGAGGCCGGCCGGCCCAGCATCTCGTCGGAGAGCCGCAACCTCTCCCTGAGCGCGGTCACGTCCGCCGCCCCGCTTGCACCCACTTGTTACCTTGCATGATCGCGCCTCCTCTCACCTACGCCGGACCGCTGCCGGCAATCGGCCGGTCCGGGAGCGCGATCAGGCCGGTCCGGCCCGTCCCATACACCCGGAAGATGCCCCACTGGCCGCCCGTCAGGTGCCGGGCCAGCGTGCCGGAGCGATACAGGTAGTCACCCGCAGCGCCCCGTCGGCCGCCGGCACCGCCATTGGCCGCGGGGTCCAGCACGATCTGATACGACACACCCGGGTTGAACTGCCCCTGGCTCGCCGCGAGCTGCGAGTCAGGGTCGTTGGGCCCACGCCGCCAGATGTGGTCATGCAGGGCGAAGCTTGTCGAGCGCGGGTCACCGACGGCCTGGCCGACGTGGAACACCGTCTTGTCCCCCCCGTACGCCTGGAACATTGGGGTCGACGGATTTCCGTGCACGTACGAGCTGAAGATGTTCGTGATGTTCTGGTCGTTGGCGTACCGGTGCGCGAAGGGCTCGTTGCTGTAGTTGATGGAGAACTCGCCCTGGTCCTCGGCGTCATCGGCCACATCGCTCGGCGTCAGGCTCAGGTCGAAGTTGTCCGGCACCGGCTGGTCGTCGGCGACGTTGCCGTTGGTGTCCTTGCGGAACAGCGCCAGGTCGCTGTTCATCAGCACGATGTTTTCCCGGTGGTCGGCGCCGTTCGGGTTGGAGACCACCGCGCTGACACCGCTGGCCAGCGGTGCGCCCGTGGTCGGGTTGAGGTACGTGCTGCCGCGCGGCTCGATGATCAGTGCCCCGTACAGGCCGTGCGAGGCGTGGTGCATCGGATCTGCCATGTCACGCAGCATCGCCATGCCGGGGACCGGAGCGGACCACCGGTAGGTGACCTGCTCCCCCGGGCCTGCCGTGCGGTCGTAACCGTGGGTCGCGCCGACGTTCACGCCCGCGGAGTAGCTCCAGTGGTCGGTCAGCTGGGGTCGCATGGACACCCGGTTGCTCACCGGCAGCGGCAGGAAGCCAGGCACGTTGACCTCGTCCTTCGGCGGCTGGTCAAGGCAACCCGGGTAGCTCAGGACGCTGGTGCGGTAGCCCAACTGCCCCGGTTCCACGCCCTCGAAGCAGCTCGGCACCATCTTGGCCGGATCAAGCCTGTTCTTGAGGGTGACCTCCACGCAGTCACCGGCGTTGGCCCGGATGACCAGCGGCTCGTTCTTGACGGTGCCGTTCGTCCAGTCGGATTCCAGCGCGTACTGGAGACCGTTCGGGTCGTGGTCACCAGCCTTGTTGTAGGTGATGTCCCGGTTGATCGCGACCACACTGAACGCCTTCACCGGTGCTTCGGTGGTACATGGTGTGCCGGGAGGCGGAGCGCCGACCGCCGGCTTCTCGCCGATGCAGTCCAGCGCGCTGGCGGTGTTGTCCGGCAATGGATACAGCAGCGATTTCGGCGGCGGAGGAGGGTTGTCCGGGTCGCCGCCCGGGGACGATCCCCAGTACTGGCACCGCATGACCCGTAGATATCCCCAGGCGCCGAGGAACATGTCGTCCGAACCGCCCAGGAAGTAGAGCTCGTCCCGGTCCACCGGTCCGCCACCCTTGCGGCCCTCGGTCTGCGGTTTCACGAGCATGTCGAAGTATTCGAGGATGCCGATGTGCTGCGCGGAGACGACGTTGGAGTTCACATCGTTGGCTTCCTGTTTCCACCTGCCCTCCATGTTGAAGCCGTGGGACTCCTCCTGGGAAAGCTGGAACAGCCGCCACTTGATCCGGTCACCCTTGAACGCCATTGGCATGGGTGTGTATGGGTTCCCGGAGAACTCATCTGGCGCCGCGAACACCTGTGACGGGTCCTTGTCTCGGCGCGCCTCGAACGGCTCCAACCTGTAGTTGATGCCCATCACGCCCTGGTCGTCGAGGCTCGAAGGGAACGGTGCCGGTTGGATCGGCACCCCGTACGGAGTGACGAACTGGTCGTCGTTGGTGGTGCTCGGATCCGGATCCTTGAACATCGGCACGTGATCCTCGATGAAGAGGGACACGTTGCGGTAGTCGTACCCGTCAGTCTCCTTGCCGTTGTAGTCAGTGGTGCTGTCGCAGACCACCGAGACCATGGTGCCGACGGCGACCGCCTGGTTCGTTGTCGGGCTGCGGAAGGTGCATCCGGCGTCATGGATGGTGCCACCGCCGAAGAGCCCCGCGTCCTGGTGGACGTTGGCGAAGAAGTGGTCGTGGAACGAGTTCGTGGATGTGTTCTCGTGCACGAAGTCGCGGTAGGTGATGGTCTGGCCGACACCGCTGGCCGCACCGTCGGCGCCCTGGTCGTAGTTCCAGCCGTTGGCGGCGCCGTCGGAGGAGAGCACATCGAACTGGACCATGTGCTGGTGCAGGCCGACCTCGTTGGTGGTCTGGAGCCGGTCGAAGACGGTGCCGCCGTACGTCATGGGTAGTCGGTTGGTCAGGTTGTAGACCACGCAGTCACCCACGTTGAGCAGAGGTGAGAAGGGCTGCGGTGGCTGGCCGGCCAGCACCGCGTCCCGTTCCGAGTCGAGCACGTAGACGCGTGACTGCGGATTTCGCCACTTGGCTGTCGGGTTGTACACCTTGTTCAGTTGGATGGCAGAGATGTCGAAGGTCTTCGTCGGCCTGCCGGCCGGGCAGGGGTTCTGGAAGAAGCCGCCCGGCACCTGCGCCCCGGGGTCGGCCGCGGCCTTCTCCTTGACGGTGGGCGGGAAGACACCGGACGTCGCACGCTCCGACACTCCGAGCGGCGGCTTCGGCGCCTTGTACCCGAAGACACCGGGTACGAAGTGCGGGAAGCCGGTCTTGTCCGCGTCCGGCGACGGAGGCGGGTTGATCCCGGTGACCGAGGTCTGGTAATCGAAATCGGCCAGTGGCTGCAGCCGCGGGATCGGCGTGCCGTCCGGGTTCTTCCGGGTGCCGTCCTCGAGCTTGTCGAGGGTACGGTTCAACCCCCACATGCCCGTGGCAAAGTGCGGATAGAGGTGGCAGTGGAAGATGATGTCGCCGAAGGTGGCCTGCTTTGTCTTGTGCGACGAACCCGCACCGCCCTGCACCACCAGGTCGTAACTGGTGCCCGGGGACACCGACTGAACGTCGAGGATGTTGGTCTTGGCGGTGACGTGGTTGGGGCTGCTGATCGAGTCCAGCCCACCCTCGTTCTGAGGGTCGTACGCCCACCGGTTCACGTGCCAGTGGAAGGTGTGCGTCTCGAACTCGGCCGGGTGCAGCAGCCGCACCTGGGTCGGCTCGCCCCGGTAGTTCGGAAAGACCAGGTCGCCGCCGCCCGGGTCGCCGTAGATCCACGACGACAACGAGGTTTCCTCACCGACGCACTCGTTCGCCTTGTAGCCCTGCCCGGCCACCGTTGCCGCAGGGCAGCCGATCTCCTCGCGGTTGTAGGTCGGCTCGGCGCGGTAGTTGAAGGCGAACCACTCAAGCTTGACCGGCACTTCCTCGTGGTACTGCACAATCGCGTCGGCGTCGCCGCCGCCGAGACCCGGAAGGGTGTTCTTGGTCATGACCGCCGTCTGGGCCGCGGTCGGGGTCACGCACTCCGAGCCAGTCTTGTCCTCCGAGGCACCTCTGCAGTAGCGGGTCAGGATGCCCGGTTCGGCCTCCACCTCGTCGTGCATGAAGAGCACGTGCTCGCGGAAGTCCTTGTTGTTCGGGCGCTTGATGATCGCCCGAGTGCCCGACGCCAGCGCCCCACCCGTACGAGAGTCAACCCAGGTGGCATCGCTGGCCTCCACCACGATGGCACCGAACGCCCCGAAGGCGTGTGAGCCGATGAACTTCACTTTGCCGGTGGAATCCTCGGGCCGGGTCTGCCGGGAGGTGAAGTCGCCGCCGTCCTTGAACTGGTACTCACCCTCGGCCTGCGCGTGCAACAGGTAGGTGATCTTTCCCCCCGGGGCCGCGGTGGAGTCCGGGTTGTCGCCCACCACGGTCCCGTCCCCGGTCTTGACGTCGTAGTCCAGACCGTCGAAGTGCATGGAGGCGTTCGGCGCCTTGGTCGGATCGAAGTCGATCCTGGGCGCGGAGAGCGCCGGCGCGAACTCCCGAGCGCCCAACGTGCTCGAACCGGCAGCCTTCTTGATCTCCCCCGGCAGGGTGTAGATCGCCGAGTCCCGGACCGTACGGTCCAGCGTGGGCGCGGCCTCGTTCAGCCGGTTGGTGAAATTGACCGTGACGCAGTCGCCCTTGTTGACCCGCAGCGTGAGCGGCTCGATCAAATCGTCGAGGTTCGCCTTGGACGGGTCGGCGGCGCTTTTGAAGTTGGCCCGCACCGTGGCGATGTTCGAGTCAAGGATGTACATCCTGCCCTCGGGGACGACGTCCCCGAACCGGTTGAGGAAGATCGGCAGGTTGATCAGCGAGACGTTGAACGCCTTCGCCGGCGCCCCGGTAACACACGGGTTGACCGGAGCACCCGCCTTCGGCGGGAGTGTGCCAGCGGCGGTGGCCTGGCTGACCATCCACATGGCCCCGCCGGCGAGGGCGATCCACAGGCCCGCGCCCACGGTGAGGGCGAGTCGGACCGGCCAGGTGGACTTGCGGCGTACGCCTACCAGGACGAAGGCGGCGATCGCCAGGATCAGTAGTAGGGGTGTGACATCTGCGGGCGCTGCGGCCACTCGGCCTCCTAGAGATGGGTCACGGAGGCCCGTCCTGGACATGCCGCCCAGGACGATATGGAGTTGCGCGCGGCGAAGCCCCCGTGACTCGCTGCGATGATTGATTGATCCTCAACGATCAAAGCCTTGCCCGTCAACACCCCTGGTAGCTTTCGGTCAGGTCCCGACTACCACCAGTGCGTGCGCGCTCAGCCGTCCTGCACCCCGGCGTGCGGGTAATAGACGGCGGCTATCCGAGCTCGAAACCAAGCGATCAAGGGCGACGACGCCCGTGGATGGACAGACCGGTCCGCGGAGCAATGTGTCCGGACTCGGAGGGCCGACATCTGCCCTCGCGCCGCTTCCGGTGCTTGATCGACACCCAACCCCGCGCCTGGAATCGGGAGCGGTGCACCCAGCTCACACTGCCTGGCGACAACCTGGGGTGTGACGGCAGAAACCATTCCCAACAAAATCTTGCAACAAATCGACGCGTTCGTCTTCCCACCCGTCCCGCCAGTAACTATGTTCACCAATGGTCCCACTAGTGGGATCGATCTCCCACCGGCCCGTACCCCCGTTGGGCCGGTTCCCTCACACCGGAGGTACCACGTGCGCAAAGTCGCAGTGGGTCTGCTCGGGCTCTCACTGACGGCGACGGGCCTGGCTTTCGGCCCGTCCGCCTCGGCGGCGCCTCAGCCCAAACTGCCGGCAGCAGCACCGGCCGCTGCCGAACCACAGGCGCTGAAGGATGAGCTCCCCGACAAGCTCGAGGACAAGCGCCGCGCGCTGCGCGAGCAGGGGCTCAGCGACGTGCTGAGTGGGCGTAGCAAGCCGATCGAGCGCAACGGAAGCACGGTTGTCAAGGTTGGCGAGACGAGCGGGTCGGGCTTCGGCGCCCGCTCCGCCGCTGGCGCGAAAAAGACCAAGGATCAGTACATCGAGCTCAAGCGTGAGCGGACCGACAAGATCTTCGTGATCCTGGCCGAGTTCGGGGACGAGCGGCACCCGTCCTACCCGGACAAGGACATGAACCCGGACATCGCCGGGCCGACGACGTTCGAGGGACCGCTGCACAACAAGATCCCCGAGCCCAACCGGGCCGTGGACAACTCCACCATCTGGCAGCCGGACTTCAGCCCGGAGCACTTCCGCCAGGTCTACTTCGGCACCAACCCGGGCGACGAGTCGCTCAAGCAGTACTACGAGGCACAGTCCTCGGGTCGCTACACCGTCGACGGTGAGGTGACCGACTGGGTCAAGGTCAAGTACAACGAGGCCCGCTACGGTCGCTCCGACGACCCGATCCCGGACCCGAAGCCCGGCCAGAAGCCGGACCCGCGGGACGATCTGGCCGTCTGCCCCGACAACGTCTGCTCGAACACCTGGGCGCTGGTCCGCGACGCCGCCAACCAGTGGGTCGCCGACCAGAAGGCCAAGGGCCGGACGGACGCGCAGATCGCCGAGGAGATGCGGTCCTTCGACCAGTGGGACCGGTTCGACTACGACGGTGACGGCGACTTCAACGAGTCGGACGGTTACATCGACCACTTCCAGATCGTCCACTCCGGCGGCGACCAGGCCGACGGTGACCCGCAGCAGGGTGAGGACGCCATCTGGAGCCACCGCTGGTCGGCCTACAACAGCTCGCCCGTCGGCCCGCCGAACCTTCCGATCGGCGGCACCCAGATCGGCAACACCGGCGTCTGGATCCGCGACTACACGATCCAGCCGGAAAACGGTGGCCGCAGCGTCTTCTACCACGAGTACGGCCACGACCTGGGCCTGCCGGACGACTACGGCCCGGCGGACAACAACAACGAGCACTGGACCCTGATGGCCCAGAGCCGGCTCGCCGCCAAGAACGACGTCGGCATCGGCGACCGGGGCGGCGACCTCGGCGCGTGGAACAAGCTCCAGCTCGGTTGGCTCGACTACGAGGTCATCGTGGCGGGTCAGAAGCGCACGCTGGAACTCGGCCCGCAGGAGTACAACTCCGACAAGGCGCAGGCCGCGGTGGTCGTGCTGCCCCAGCGGGAGTACACCTTCGACTACGGCGCGCCGATCGAGGGCTCGAAGCAGTACTTCTCCGGTAACGAGGACAATCTCGACAGCACCATGACGAGGACGTTCGACCTCACCGGGAAGTCTTCGGCGGCACTGTCGCTGAAGGGCAAGTACAGCATCGAGGCCGGTTACGACTACCTCTACTTCGAGGCGTCCACCGACGGCGGCGTGACCTGGACCGACCTGGACGGCACTGTCAACGGTTCGCCGATCGGAGAGGACGGCAATGGCCGCCCGGCCCTCTCCGGCAGCAGCGAGGGCGCCTGGACGGACATCAACATCCCGCTGACCTCGGTCGCCGGGAAGGTGGCGCAGGTCCGCCTGCACTACGTCACCGACCTCGGCGTCTCCGAGGGCGGCTTCTTCGCCGACGCGATCACCGTGACCGCCGACGGCCAGACCGTGTTCAGCGACGGCGCCGAGACCGACGCCGGCTGGGCGTTGGAGGACTTCCAGGTGGTCGGGGCGACCTACACCCGGCTGTTCGACAACTACTACATCGCCGGCAACCGGTCGTACGTCTCGTACGACAAGTACCTGAAGACCGGCCCGTACTTCTTCGGCTACGCGAACACCCGCCCGGACTGGGTGGACCACTACGCGTACCAGGAGGGCCTGCTCATCTCGTACTGGAACACCCGCTGGTCGGACAACAACACCGCCCCGGCGTCGGAGTCCAACCCGGGTGGTCACCCGGGTGAGGGCCGCAACCTGTACATCGACGCGCACCCGCGCCCGATCTACAACCTCACGGGGGCTCCGTGGCGGGCCCGCGTCCAGGTGTACGACGCACCGTTCAGCCTGAAGAAGGCCGACTCGTTCACGCTGCACCTCAACAGCCAGCCGCAGTACATCCGTGGCCAGGCCGCTGAGCCGCTGTTCGACGACACCAAGAAGTACTTCTACGAGGAGCTGCCGAACCACGGCGTCAAGCTCCCCGCAGCCGGTGTCAAGATCAAGGTTGTGGAGCAGGACGGCACCTCGATGAAGATCCGGGTCAGCTGACCACTGATCCCGCACCAACCAGCGACGCCCGGGCAGGTTCATCTGCCCGGGCGTCGCCCCTTTGTCGAGCCAGCTCCCCTGGCCCCGGTACGGGACAACCCGGGGCTTTCCCCTGTTCAACGCGACCACCGGGGCCACCTGCGGCAACCGGGTCCTAGGCTGTCTGCCATGACCGACCAGCGCGACGGAGCCGTCGACGAGTCCCGTGTCCTCACCGAGGGGCCGTGGACACACCGTTTCGTCGGCGCCAACGGCAGCCGGTTCCACGTGGTCGAGGCCGGCACCGGACCGATGGTGCTCTTCCTGCACGGCTTCCCGGAGCACTGGTGGGCCTGGCACCAGATGCTGCCGGCGGTCGCCGACGCCGGCTTCCGGGCGGTCGCCGTCGACCTGCGCGGCTACGGCGCCAGCGACAAACCACCCCGGGGGTACGACGGCTACACCCTCGCCGCCGACATCGCCGGGCTGATCCGCGCGCTCGGCGAACGATCCACGACGATCGTCGGCAGCGGCCTCGGTGGCATGGTGGCCTGGACGGTGGCCTCGTTCCACCCGTCGCTGGTCCGCCGGCTCGTCGTGCTGGGGGCACCGCACCCGCTGCGACTGCGCGCCGCCATCTTCGCCGACCCGCGCGGGCAGTTCACCGCCTCCACCCCGGCGCTGAAGTTCCAGCTACCCCGCTACGAGCACGTGCTGACCCGCGATGGCGCGGCGGCCGTCGGCGACATCATGCGCCGCTGGGGCGGCCCACAGTGGGTGGCCGGGCCGGACTTCGAGGCGTACGCCGAGCGGTGCCGGGAGGCGATGTGCATCCCGCAGGCCGCGTTCTGCGCGCTGGAGGGGTACCGCTGGGCGTTCCGCTCGCTGCTGCGGCTGCACGGCTACCGGTTCGTGCGCCTGATGCAGAAGCCGCTGTCCACTCCGACCCTGCAACTGCACGGCGCCCTGGACACCGCCTCCCTGCCCCGCACCGCTCTGGGCTCCGGCCGGTACGTCGTCGCCCCGTACGAGTGGCGACTGCTCGACGGGGTGGGGCACTTCCCGCACCTGGAGGCACCGGAGCTGGTGCTCGGCGAGATCCTGCGGTGGGCGAAGACCTGATCGGTCAGACCCGCTGCTCCCGCAGGTCGGTGACCTCCGCGGCCGGCGCCCAACCCTGGTAGACGCCGAAGTCGAAGACCTCCAGCCGCATCGCCTCGGCCACCGGCCAGCGACCACCCGTGTACTCCACCCGCAGCCAGGCGTCGTGCTCACCGAGCACGATGAACGGCTGCCCCTGCCAGGTGCAGGTGGTCCGCACGTACGCCAGGTCCTCGATCTCGCTCGCCGGCAGCACCCGGACGTAACGGCCTGCGCGGACCTCCTCGAAGCCCTCGCCCGGTTCGGGCTGGTAGAGGCGGATGTCGTCGCCGTCGGGGCTGGCCTGGTATTCCCGGCCCTGCCAACGGGCCACGTAACCGTCGCGCATCACGCCTCCCCGACGCGTCGCCAGGTGACCGAGTCGGTGTCCAGTTCCGCGACCACCCGCTCGGTGCCGTCCGCGCCGATCCGCCAGAGTTGGGCCCCGTGCGGCAGGCGGGCGCTGTCCACCTTGAACTCCGCCACCACGTCGCTGCTCTCGCCCGGGGCGAAGCCGTTGCCCCGGAACGGCGGGCGTTCGATGACCCAGCCCTCCATGGCCCGCATCGCCGGCTCGTTCTGACCGCCGTACGGGATGCGGTAGAGGCTCGGCCGGTGCGCCGGCCAGCGCAACACGTAGATCTCCTCGGCGTCCGGGGCGAACGGCGACCCGGGGTAGCTGAGGCCGAGCGCCTCGTGCAGCTGGGCCGGTGTGGTCAGGTGGGACAGCTCACCGGCCCGGTGCACGAACCCGGACACCCGGTCGTACCCACGATCCAGGTAGTACGCGAGCTGGCTGGGCGCGATGGCCTTCTGCATGACCGTCGGCCGGGTCGGGTCGACCGCCGCGGGGGCGTACCGGGGGCGGGCGGCGGGTTCGGCCACGGCCGGCGCCTCCACCTGGTCCACTTCCAGGTCGTCGCCGAGCCCCACCTCGGCGGCCCAGTTGGCCAACGCGACGATCTGCTCGCCGGGCAACTTGGCGCCGACCGGGGTGCCCGGGTTGACGGCGAACGACCAGTCCTCGTCGGGCCAGCGCCGGATCAGTTGGGCGAACTTCACCCGGACCGTGTCGACGTCGCTCCCGACATGGTCGGCGAGGCGCTCCGCCGACGTGTAGACCACCACGTACGTCTCGCCGTCGAGCTGCCCCGTACGCCAGACGAAGCCGGGGTCCCCGGGGCGGCTTCCCGGCACCGACTCCGGTGCCGCCGGCAGCAGCACACGGGCCAGCAGCAGAGTGGACAGGAACGTGTCGGTGCTGCCGGAGCCGGCGGCGTTGAGCAGGTCCTCCTCGACCGTGTTGGCCGGTTCGAACTCGATCGGCGGCGGCTCGTCGGCCGGCGGGTGCGGACCGTCGCCCGCGATCAGGCTCTCGTCGCCGGCCCGGTCGGTACCGGTCAGGCCGGCCAACGAACCAGCACTGTCGGCGCGGCCGTCACTGAGCAGGGCGTCGACGTGGTTGTCGATACCGGGGTCGCCCAGGCCACTGCCGGCAGCGCCGGCCTCTGCCGGAACCACGGGGTGCGGGACGGACGGGCTCGGAGCGGGCTGACCGGGGCTGAACGACGCGGGCCCGGATGGGCTGGGACCGAAAGACGACGGACCGAACAGGCCCGGGTCGGAGGGCGTCGAACCGAACGGCGGCGGCGCGGCCTCGGCGGGGCTGGGACTGGGCGACGAAGGACCGAACAGGCCCGGACCGGGGGCCGCCGAGCCGAACGGTGGTGGGGTGGCCTCGGTGGAGCTGGGCCGGCGGGGCGCCTCGACCGGCGCGCTGCTCTCGACCGGGTCGGTGAGGTCGCGGGACTCGATGATGGTGCCCTCGATGACGATGGGCGTGAAGCCGCGGCGCGGCGCGGGCGGCCCGGAGACCGGTTCCGCGACGGACGCCGGCAGATCCTCCGCCGGCGCGAACCGGCCCGGCCGGTCCCGGGGGATCGCCTGCGTCTCCTCCGCCGACGGACCGGGCCGCCCAGGTGCGCCGGCCAGTGGAGGCTCACCGGTCACCCGGAACGCGCGGGTGGGCTCCTCGGCCAGCGGGTTGTGCCGACGCGGCGGCAGCGGCTGGGTGATCTCCTCGTCGGAGGGCGGTGCGCCCACCCCACGGGACGCGCCGAGGCCGTCTGCCGGCCGGCGCGTCGGCTGGGTGACTGCCGGGTCCGCCGCCATCGGAAAGGCCCGCGTCGCGGCGTCGTCGGCCGGCGCATCGGCTGGGCGGCGGCGGGGGAAGGGCTGACTGCCTCGCCCGAACCGGGTTGGCGGGGCCGCCCGGTCACCGGGACGACCCCCGCTCGGGGCCGGGTCGCGAGTCGGGCTGGGGTCGAAGAACGAACGCCGAGGTGTCGCCTGGGGGCCACCGTTGCCGTTGCCCGAGGCGGGGCCGTCGACGTCGCCCGGCCGGGTCGCTGCCGGCCAGCCCATACTCGGCCCGGGCTGGTCGGTGGTGGGGCCGGCGGTCGCCAACGGGGTGAACCGGGACGGCCGGCCGGTGCGGGGCAGGGCTCCGGTGCCCGGCGCGGGCCGGGGCGGCTCGCTCGGGTGCCGCTGACCGGCGGCGGGCAGACCCTCCTCGCCCGATCGGCGCGGTGGCTCAGCGGGGACGGGTGGCCGGGGCGCCGGGCCCGGCACCGACGGGGCGCCCATCCGGGGTGCCCTTCGGGGCGCGAGCGGAGCAGCCGGGCCCGACTCGGGCCCGGACGGTGCCGCCCCCGTCGCCGGACGTGATCCGGCGGCCGGCGCGGAGTCCCGAGCTGGCATGCCGGGCCGGGTGCGGGCCAACGTCTCGGCCCGCTCCAGGCGAGCGCGGGCACCCATGGCACGGCCGGGCAGTCGCACGTCGCCGCGGGACAGCTGCGACACGAACCAGGCCGGCAGGTAACCCTCGACCGGCAGACCCGGGTTGACGGCGAGCCACCACTCGTGGTTGGGCCAACTGGCCGCGAGATCGGCGAAGGGGATGCGTCGGTTGTTGCCGGCGTGGTCGCCGAGGCAGGCCCGCAGCGCGGCGGCGGAGGTGAAGGCCAGGACGTGGGTCCGACCGCCGGTGGTCCAGGTGCCCCATCCGGCGGGTGGCTGGCCGGGTTGCGCCGGCGCCGAGACCGGTAGCAGCACGTCGGTGCGGGACAGAAGCCGGAAGTAGAGCTCCTGGTCGTTGGCGCGCAGCGCGTCGCGCATCGCCACCTCGGCCTCCGTGGCCGGCTCCCATTCGGTCACGGCCACCTCCCCTTCCGAGAACAGGCCACAGGTATCGCGTACAACCTACAAGGTGGTACCAAGATCACAATGGCTGGCCGGCGGCGGCCTGCCAGGGCGCGGAGGAGGCGATAACATCCCGTTCCGGAGCCGACACGATACGGAGGGTGTCGATGTCCCGATCGATCACGCGCCCGGTCCTCGCAGGTCTGGCCGCCAGCCTGTTGACCGTACCGGCCCTTCCGACCGTCGCCGTCACCGCCGGGCTCCGGGCGGCACCGGCCTGTGCGACCCCACTCGCCCCCGTCCGGCCGGTCGCGGCCACGCCCTGGCCACAGCAACGGTACGACCCGGCGCGGCTCGCGCCGCTGGCCACCGGCCTGGGGGTGACCGTCGCGGTGGTCGACTCCGGGGTCGACCGGGTGCATCCGCAGTTGGCTGGGCGGGTGCTGGCCGGCGCCGACCTGCTCGACCCCGGCGGGGACGGCGGTCGGGACTGCGCCGGGCACGGCACCGGTGTGGCGAGCATCATCGCCGCGGCACCCCGGCCCGACGTCGCCTTCCGTGGCCTGGCACCGGCTGCCCGAATCCTGCCGGTGCGGGTGAGTGAGCAGCAGGTGGTGCAGGGCCGGGAGTCGGGGCGGACGGTCAGCGCCGACGAGTTCGCCCGGGCCATCCGGTGGGCCGTCGACCATGACGCCGACGTGGTGAACCTGTCCGTGGTGCTGTACGCCGACGACCCGGAGGTGCGTTCGGCCGTGCGGTACGCGGTCGACCGGAACGTGGTGCTGGTGGCCGCCGCCGGCAACCTGCACGACAGCGGGGACCCGCGACCGTTCCCCGCCGGCTACGACGGGGTGCTCGGCGTGGGCGCGATCGGGGCGGACGGCGGGCGGGCGGCCTTCTCGCAGACCGGCCCGTACGTCGACCTGGTGGCGCCGGGCAGCGAGGTGCTGACCGCCGCACCCGGTGCCGGCCATCATCGGGTCGAAGGCACCAGTTACGCGGCGCCCTTCGTGGCCGCCACCGCCGCGTTGCTGCGGGAGTACCGGCCGGAGCTCACCGCCGCCCAGGTGGCGGAGCGGATCATCGCCACCGCCGATCCAGCTCCGGGGGTGGGCCACGGCGGCGGGTACGGCGCCGGGGTGCTGAACCCCTACCGGGCGGTCACCGAGACCAGCGGCGGCCGTGCGGCCGGTGCGCGGCCGGTCGCCGCGCTCGCCGACGACCGGGCCGATCCGGCGCAGCTCGCCCGCCAGGCCCGTCGGGCCGCCGCGCGGGACCGAGCCCTGCTGCTCGGCGCGGTGGCCGGCCTGACAGCGGTCACCGTGGCGCTGCTCGCCCTGGTGGTGCCCCGGGGCGCCCGCCGCCGTTGGCGCCCGGCCGGCCCCGCCTGAACCCGCCCGCGCACGGGACGAACCCGCCGGTGCACGGTCCGAGCCCGCCCGCGCGCTATCCGAACCCGCCCGCGCACGGCCTGAACCCGCCCGCGCACAGCCCTGACCTCCGACCGGCTGTGGGCGGGGCGCTGGCCCGGACACGGTCAGCGCTCCCGGCCCACATCGCTCACTGGAACAGCCCGGTGTTCTTCTTCTCGGTGTCCAGGTAGTCGGTGGCGGAGTCGTTCACCGCCAACCTGATGTCCCGCAGCATCCCCTGCAGGTCCTGCGAGGCTGAGCGCCACCGCGCCTGCCGCTGCTCGTAGGCCTGCCGCGCCTCGCCCGTCCAGCTCGCCACCAGCGGGGCGGCGTCGCGTTCGAGTTGGCCGAGTTGCGCGTCGAGGGTGTTCAACGCCTTCTGAATGTCAGCGCCGGCCTGCTGCAGCGCGGCGAAGTTGACGACCAGCACACCATGGTCCATCGGATTCCCTCCCCAGCGGGATCAGAGCGGCAGCTGGATGCCGCCGCGGTTGGTGCCGGCCACACGGCTGGCCACCTCGTCGTCGGACACGTCGTACTGCCGACCGGCGGTGCGGATCGCACCGGCGGTCTCGCGCAGCGCGCGGTGCAGCGCGGCCTGGTCCTGGGACCACTGCTGCTTGACCTGCTCGAATGACCGGCCACCAGCGCCACGCCAGGCCTGCTGCAGCACCTCCAACTCGGCCAGCAGGCCGGTCAGCATGGACTGCAACGACTGGTCAACCTGCTCGAACTTCGCGGCCGTCTGCTGCATCACCGCGGCTTCTGCCTTGGTTTGGGACACCTGGACGTCACCTCGTCTCTCGGATCGCACCTGGCCGTCGACGCGCCCACCCTGGCCGACGCGTCGTCGCTTGGCCCGGTCGTCGAGCACTGAGACACGGGTCAGCGAAGGACTTCGTGGCTGACGGTAGCGACCTCGTAGCCGTTCTGCTACCCCACCGGCTTCCCCTGTGGACAACCGGGGCGGCCATCGGTCGCTTACGATGTGCCGCAGCCACGTCGCGGCGCGTGACGGGCCGCCGCAGGGCGGCCGGCCGCCCGACCCGGTCCCCACTGGTCGAGGAGGCACGGTGCCGGCGATCACCACCGGAGGCCCGCACCCACCGACCCCGGTCGGGTCCGAGACCGGCGCCTCCGCACGGGCGGTCGGGCCGGGCCGCCCCACCGACCACGGCCCGGGGTCGGCCGATCAGCGCGCCCCCCGTCGCCGATCGCCGGTCGACCGCTGGGTCGCACTCGGCCGTCGGGTGCGCGCCGGAACGCGAGCCGGCCAACTGGTCACCGCACAGGTCGCGGCGGCGCTCGTCCTCGTCGCTCTCGGCCGACCCGCACCGGTCGTCGCGGTGGCCCTACTGGCGGCCGCGCTACTGGTGGTGGCCGCTTGGGCGCCGCTTCGGGGGCGCTGGCTCTTCGAGTGGCTGGGCACCGCCATCGGGCACCTCACCCGCCGGCGGGCGCTGACCGGGCCGGCCGGAGCGGCCGAACTGCTCGACCTGGTCGCACCGGGCACCGTCGTCCGCTCGACCGAGTTGACCGGCGGGCCGGCGGCCGTCCTGGAGGACACCACCGGCATGGTCGCGCTCCTGGAGCTCGGTGACCCCGGCGACCTGCTGGGTGACGCGTCCCAGGCGATCCCCACCCCGGCCGCGTTGCTCCCCCCGGCCGGGCCGGACCAGCCCCCGCTGCTGGTCCAACTGCTGCTCGCCGGTGCACCGGCGCCGGTGCCGAGCGCCGGTGGCACGGTCGGCACCTCCTACCGGCAGCTCACCGACGGGCGGCTCGCCGGGCGCGAACGGGCGGTGGTGGCGGTCCGGGTGCTGCGGGTGCACGGTTGGTCCGAGGAGGACCTGCGCCGCGTCCTCGCCGGCACGGTCCGCCGGATCGTCCGCCGGCTCGGGCCGTTGGCCGCGCGGCCACTCGGGGTGCCCGCGGCGCTGCGGGTCCTGGGCGAGCTGGCCCACCACGACGGCGAACCGGTCCGGGAGTCCTGGCCGGCCATCCGGTCCGGCACCCTGGTCCAGGCCACCTTCCGACTGATCCAGTGGCCCGACACGGGCGGTACGGCCGGGCGCCGGCTGGTGCCCCGCCTGCTCGCGCTGCCGGCGACGGCGACGACGGTGTCGATGTGCTCAGGTCCGGCACCGACGATGACGGCCTCGTCGGGTCCGCCGACGCCCGCCGGCGTGCCGACCGAGCTGACCGTACGCCTGGCCGCCGGGACGGCGACCGAGTTGGCGGCGGCCACCGAGGCGCTGATCCGCCTGGTGACCGACCTGGGCGGAAAGCTGCGCCGGCTCGACGGCGCCCACCTGATCGGGCTGGCCGCCACGCTGCCGTTGGCGCTCACGGCGCCCGGGGCGCAGCCCCGCCCACCGGCGTTCGGGGCGCAGCCCGGCCCAGCGCCGGACGACTGGGCGTTGTCGCTGGGCGACGCGGGGCTGATGGTCGGCACCAACCGGCACGGCCGGGCCGTCACCGTGCGACTGTTCCGGCCGGAGAGCACCCGCGTGCTGCTGGTCGGCGGGGTGCGCGCAGCCCAGCTGGTGGCCCTGCGCGCGCTGGCACTCGGTGCCCTGGTGGTGGTGCAGACCGTCCGGCCGCGCGCCTGGGAGCCGTTCGTCCGGGGGGTCGGCGCGCCGGGCGGCACGATCCCGTTGCTCCCGCCCGGTCGGGCGGTCGCCGACGGGGTGGGCACCGCGCTGCGTCCGCTGCTGCTGATCGTCGACGCCGGGCCGGTGGCGGCCGAGGCCGCGCCGGGCCCGCCGTGGCGGGCCACCCTGGTGGTACGCGACGAGCTCACCCCGGCCGATGTGGACTCGTTGAGCCGCGCCGACCTGGCGTTGCTCCAGCCACTGACCTCCGCCGAGGCCACCCTCGCCGGGGCGGCGCTGGGGTTGGGCGGCTCGGCCGAGTGGCTGACCCGGATCCGGGAGGACATGGTGGCCGTGGTCAACCGCAGGGCGCTGCGCTGGGCGCTGCTCTCCCCCACTCCGATCGAGGCGCAACTGATCGGGCCGCCCACGCGCGGCTGATCCTCCGGGTTGGTCAGCTGGCGGGTTACGCCGGTGCGGTGTCCGTGGCACGATCCCCGCCATGGGTTTTCTGAAAGGTCTGCTGATTCGGCTGGCCAGCACAGCTCTAGCTTTCTGGCTGGCCACGCTCCTCATCCCGGGCATCTCCCTGGATTCGAACTCGGCCACCGAGACGGTGACCACGCTGCTCCTGGTGGCGGTGATCTTCGGCGTGGTCAACGCGGTTCTCCAGCCGATCATCAAGACCGTCGGCTGTGGCTTCTACCTGCTGACCCTCGGTCTCATCGCCCTCGTGGTGAACGGGCTGCTGTTCCTGCTCACCAGCTGGATCGCCGACCAGGCCGGTCTACCGTTCTCGGTGGACGGTTTCTGGCCGGCAGCCGTGCTCGGCGCCCTCTTCGTGAGCATCGTGACCTGGATCCTCGGCGCCGTCCTCGACCGGGACTGACCGGCGACCAGCCAGCACCGACCCGGCCCGCCCGGGGCTCCGACCTCGGCCGGGGCTCCGGCGGGCCGATGACCAGAGTTCGGGAATTGGCCGGCCGGAGTGCCCACCTCGACGGTTAGCGTCGCGGCATGTTCTCGCTCACCTACCCCGACGGCCACCTGCTCAGCACCGATCCGGCGCGGATCGACCTGGACCTGGTGCACCACTGGTTGTCCACCGACGCGTACTGGGCGCTCGGACGGGACCGGGAGACCACCGAGCGGGCGTTCGCCGGCTCACTGCCGTTCGGCATCTACCGGCCGGAGGACGGCCGCCAGGTGGCGGTGGCCCGGGTCGTCACGGACCGCGTCACCTTCGCCTGGCTCTGCGACGTGTACGTCGACCGCGCCGCCCGGGGTCGCGGGCTGGGCGGATGGCTGGCCGGCGGGGTCCGCGACCACCTGGCCGAGCTGGGCGTACGCCGGATCCTGCTCTGCACCAACGACGCGCACCAGGTGTACTCGCGGGTGGGCTTCACCCCGCTGGACGTGCCGCAGCGGTGGATGCAGCTCGACCGGCGACCCCCGGTGACCCCGATCACCGGAAAGGAACAAAGCAGCGCTACGCCCCTTACGGTGGAGGCGTGACGCCACTCCGTCTGGGATACCTCTACGGCCTCGGCGCGTACCTGCTCTGGGGTTTCTTTCCGCTCTACCTGAAACTGCTGCGGCCCGCCGGCCCGCTGGAGATCCTGGCCCACCGGATCGTCTGGTCGGTGGTCTTCGTGGCCCTGCTGCTGGCGGCGCTACGCAACATCGGCTTCCTGCGGGCGCTGCTGCGCCGCCCCTGGGCGGTGGCGGGGATCGTCGCCGCCGCCGCGCTGATCGCGGTCAACTGGGGCACCTACATCTACGGGGTCAACTCCGACCGGGTGGTGGAGACCGCGCTCGGCTACTTCATCAACCCGCTGGTCGTGGTGCTGCTCGGAGTGACGGTGCTGCGGGAGCGGCTACGCCCGGCGCAGTGGGTGGCGTTGGGGATCGGCGCGTCGGCGGTCGCGGTGCTCACCGTGGACTACGGCCGGCTGCCCTGGCTGGCGTTGACCCTGGCGTTCAGCTTCGCCGGCTACGGCCTGGTCAAGAAGCGGCTCGGGTTGCCCGCGGCGGAGGGGCTCTTCGTCGAGTCGGCGGTGCTGGCGTTGCCGGCTCTGGGCTACCTGGCCTGGCTGACGGCGAAGGCCGACCTGACCTTCGGGCACGTCTCGGCCGGACACACCGCGCTGCTGGTGCTGGCCGGCGCGGCCACGGCGATCCCGCTGCTGCTGTTCGCCGGCGCGGCCAACCGACTGCCCCTGAGCAGCCTCGGCATGATCCAGTACCTGGCACCGATCCTTCAGCTCGGCTGCGGTGTGCTGATCTTCCACGAGCCGATGCCGCCGGCCCGCCTGGCCGGCTTCGCGCTGGTCTGGCTGGCCCTGATCGTCTTCACCGCCGACGCCGTCCACACCTCCCGCCGCAACCGTGGCCGCACCCAACCCCCACCCACGGTCGATCAAGGAGTTGTGGTGCCCGCCCAGCACTAGTTTGGGCGATTTGCCACCCGCCACAACTCCTTGATCGACGCGCATGGGCGGGGCGGGCGAGGGCTGGCTAGGGGACGGCGTAGGTGAGCAGGGGGGTGCCGTCGGCCTTCTGCAGCTCCACGCTGACCAGTTCGGCGTCGGTGAACCTCGTCGCGCCAGTGAAGCTGAGGTCGTCGCCGGGGGCCGCCAGCCAGGAGCCGATCTGCTCGCTGGCACCGTTCGGGCCGCGCGCCACCAGCCGGAACGGGTACGCCTTGCCGTAGCTCGTCCGGGCGTCGTACCCGCAGCGCATGGTCACCTCGGTGCCCCACTTGGTGCCGGTGAGCCCGAGGTCGGCGTGCACCGGCCCGGCGGCGGCCACCGGTCGCATGGCGACCATCGACACCTGCGGGGCCGGCGTGCCCTGTGCACCGGGCGGCCCGGAGGGGCTGACCGGTCGGGGCAGTACCACGGCCGTGCCCACCCCCACCAGCAGCGCCAGCCCGGCGGCGGCCAGTGTGGTCAGTGCGTAGCGTCGCCGATCCGCGGCGCGCTCCCGACGACGGCGCTGGCGGGCCTCGTCGAGCAGCGCGGGCACCCGGGGCGGGGCCGGCGGCGGCAGGATCTGCTCCAACCCCGCCGGGTCTAGGCGTCCGAGCAACCCGGGCAGGACGGCGATCTCGGCGACCGCCTCCCGACACGAGGCGCAGCCGCCGAGGTGCCGCTCGTAGGCCGCCCGTTCGGCGGGGGCCAGGGCACCCAGCACGTACGCGCCGTCGTCGTACGCGAACTCGCACCGGGTCATCCCGTCACCCCCATCTCGGCCAGGACCAACCGTAGAGACCGCAGCGCGTAGTGGGTGCGGGATTTCACGGTCCCTGGCGGTACGCCCAGGCGGGACGCCGCCTCGGCCACCGACCGCCCCTGGTAGAAGCACTCGACCAGCACTTCCCGGTGGGTCGGGCTGAGCCGGTTCAGCGCCTCGGCGACGGTCCACGCCTCCACCGCCCGTTCGGCCTCGTCGATCACCTCGGGCGGTTCGGGCAGATCGTCGGTGAACACCTCGCCGACCCGGGTGGATCGCCGCCGCCAGGCGTCGATGGCCAGGTTGCGGGCGGTGGTGAACAGCCAGGACCGCACCGATCCGCGCGTCGGGTCGAGTGACTCCGGATGTCGCCAGGCCCGCAGCAGCGTCTCCTGCACCAGGTCCTCGGCCCGCTGCCGGTCCCCGTTGACCAGCCGCAGGGCATGGGCGTACAGCGCCTCCGCGTGCTCGTCGTGCAGCGCGCGCAGCAGTTGGGCGTCGTGGTCGCTGATGGCGGTCTCCTCGCTTCCGGCGCGCGTCCGGCGGTGCGTTCGCTCGGGAATACGTGCGGTCACGCCGATCGGTTCAGCCCGAGGTCAGACCGGTTGTCTGGCGGATGCCATCCACGAAGGTGTTCATGCCGGGTTCACATCGTGGCCGACGAGCGCTCACCACGTCCTCCTAGCGTCCGGCTGGTACGCCGCCTGTCGTGCCACCGACTTCTCTGGAGGCCTCTCCCATGAGCGACCGTCCCCGGCTGCTCCCCCTGTTGACCGGCAACCGCCATGGCACCCGTGACGCCATGACCTGTCTGTACCGGTGCGGAAACGCCTGTGACCACCCGGTCCCGAACATCTCCGACAACGCGTACTTCGGTGACGTGGTGAACGCCGAGGTGTCGCGGCGTGGCGTGGTCCGGGCCGGCGCGGTCGGCGCGCTGGTGCTCGGTTTCGGCGGCACGGCGGCCGGTGCGCTCGCCGGTGCGACCCCGGCCATGGCGGCACCGACCACCCCGGACGTCCCGGAGGCCTTCGGTTTCGGTCGTCCTGGCACCGGAGTCGGCAGCGGCGCGCTGACCTTCAAGCCGATCCCACCGAACAAGCTGGACACCCTGGTCGTGCCGAACGGCTACGACCACGCCGTGGTGATCAAGTGGGGCGACCCGGTGCTGCCGGGCGCGCCGGAGTTCGACCTGCACCACCAGACCGCCGCCGCGCAGTCCAAGCAGTTCGGTTACAACAACGACTTCGTGGGTGTGCTGCCGCTGGACAAGCAGGGCAAGCGGGCGCTGCTGGTGGTCAACCACGAGTACACCAACGAGGACCTGATGTTCCCGGGCTTCCCCGGCCTGGACGGGCTCTCCGTGGAGCAGCTGCGCACCGCCATGGCCGCGCACGGCATGTCCGTGGTGGAGCTTGAGCGGGTCGCCGGCACCGGGCAGTGGAAGCCGGTCGACAAGGGTCCGCGGCCGTACAACCGGCGGGTCACCGCGTTGGGCACCAAGTTCGACCTGACCGGCCCGGCCGCCGGCTCGGCCTGGCTGAAGACCGCCGCCGACCCCAAGGGCCGCACGGTCGTCGGCACGCTGAACAACTGCGCCGGTGGCGTGACCCCGTGGGGCACGGTGCTCTCCGGCGAGGAGAACTTCAACCAGTACTTCGTCGGCGCCGACGCCGCACCGGCCGAGCTGAAGCCGAAGCTGGACCGCTACGGCATCAGCACCGCCAGCCGCTACCCCAGCGGCAGCCGCAAGTGGGAGCGCGCGGACGAGCGCTTCGACCTGGCGAAGCACCCCAACGAGGCACACCGGTTCGGTTGGGTCGTCGAGATCGACCCGTTCGACCCGGAGAGCCGCCCGCGCAAGCACACCGCGATGGGCCGGTTCAAGCACGAGGGCGCCAACGTGATCGTCGCGAAGGACGGCCACGTGGTCGCGTACATGGGCGACGACGAGCGGTTCGACTACCTCTACAAGTTCGTCTCGGACAAGAAGTTCATGAAGGGCAACTCCTGGGCTGCCCGCAAGCACAACCTGACGCTGCTGGAGTCCGGCACGCTCTACGTGGCGAAGCTCGACCAGACCAGCGCCGCCGAGATCGACGGCTCGGGCAAGCTCCCCACCGACGGCGCGTTCAACGGCCGGGGTCGTTGGATCAAGCTGGTCAGCGGCAACCGGTCGTTCGTCGACGGGATGACCGCCGCGGACGTGCTCACCTTCACCCGGCTCGCCGGTGACAAGGTCGGCGCGACCAAGATGGACCGCCCCGAGGACGTCGAGCCGAGCCTGCTCACCGGCAAGGTGTACGTGGCCCTGACCAACAACACCAACCGGGGCGTCGGTAGCAACCCGAAGGCGGACGAGGCCAACCCGCGCAACGCCAACAAGCACGGGCAGATCCTGGAGCTGGTCGAGGACCGCAACGACAACACCTCGGAGACCTTCGCCTGGTCGCTGCCGATCGTCTGCGGTGACCCGACCGACCCGTCGACCTTCTTCGCCGGGTACGACAAGAGCAAGGTCTCCCCGATCTCCTGCCCGGACAACGTCGCCTTCGACGCCACCGGCAACCTCTGGATCTCCACCGACGGCAACGCGCTGGGCAGCAACGACGGCCTGTTCGCCACCGCCGTGGAGGGTCCGGAACGGGGTCACCTCAAGCAGTTCCTGACCGTGCCGCTCGGCGCGGAGACCTGCGGCCCGTTCATCACCGGCGACAACCGCTCGGTCTTCGTCGCGGTGCAGCACCCGGGCGAGATCACCGGCGCCTCGGTGGAGAACCCGGCCTCGAACTGGCCGGACGGTGACTACGCCAAGCCGGGCGTGGTGGTCACCTGGCGCCTCGACGGCGGCCCGGTGGGCAGCTGACGCCGTTCCCGCGGCCGAGAGGCCGCTGACGTTGCTCCGGCGGTTCGGCGCTGGACCGCCCCGAGAGGCCCTCTCCCAGCCCGGGAGAGGGCCTCTCGGCGGTCAGTTGTCGGCGGCTATGCCGTCGGCCACGCTGCGGGCCACGGTGAGCAGCTTGGCGCGTACCACCCGGGCGGAGGTCATCATCTCGCTGGCCGGCAACGCGCAGGCCAGCACGACGCGGCGTTCCATGTCCTTGTCCGGAGCGACGAGCACCGCGGCGCAGGCCACCCCCTGCCGGAACTGCCCCATCTCCAGTTGCATGCCGCGCCGGTCGCCGGCGGCCAGGTCGGCCTCGAAACTCTCGGTGGTGGTCAGCGTGGCGGTGGTGAACGGGCGCATGCCGTACTCACGCAGATAGCGGTTGCGCTGGTCGGTCGTGAGGGTGGCGAGCAGCGACTTGCCGAGAGCTGTCGCGTGCGCCCCCTCGTCGAAGCCGGGGACCAGGTCCTCCAGGTAGGGCGAGCGGTGCCCCTCGGCGACCGCGGTGATTGCCACCTGGCCGCCGACGAACCGACCGAGGTAGTGGCTGTAGCCGGTGTCCAGGGCGGCCCGCCGCAGCGTCTCACCGACCGCCGGCGGGCCCCGGAACGCCGTCACCAGCTCCCGGTACCGGTCGGCCACCTCCAACCCCACGATGTACGTGCCGTCCTCGCGACGGATCACGTAGCCCTCGTAGGCGAGGGTGCGGACCAGGTGGTAGGTGGTGGCCACGGTCAGCTCGCAGCGCCGGGCGATCTGCTTGACGGTCAGGCCCTTCGGGGCGCGACCGACCGACTCCAGCACCCGTAGCGCTCGGGACACGCTGCGAATCAGGTCCGAAGGTTCTGCCAAGGGGTCGCGCACAACCACCTCCGCCGCCGGGGACTTACACCATATGAAAAACAGGCCCGGTGCGAAATGCCTGTTCGGGTCGAGGATGCCAGATCACTATCCACAGCTTGTGCCCCGCCGGTCACCAGGAGTGCTCTGAGCGGGGCTCGCGTAGGTTTGCCGAACGATGACCGACACCTCCATCACCCCAGATTCGGCGCTCGCCCAGCCCCGCCCGGTTCGGGCCAGCGCCGGCGCAGTCGTCACCACAGTGGCCTGCGTACTGCCCGTCTTCCTGCTCGGTGGTCTCGCCGTGCAGATGGGCGCCGACCTCGGCTTCTCGCCGGCCGGTCTGGGCCTGGCCGTCTCCGTCTACTTCGGGGTCAGCGCGCTGGCCTCGGTGCCCTCCGGGCGTCTGGTCGAGCGGTACGGACCGGCAGTGGTCGCCCGCTGCGGCATCCTGCTGGCCGCCGGGTCGATGCTGGCCGTGGCCGCCTTCGCCCGGTCGTACCCGGTGTTGGTCGGCCTGCTGGCGCTCAGCGCCGCCGCGAACGCGCTCGGCCAGTTGGCCAGCAACGCCGCGCTGGCCCAGCACGTGCCGGCGCGGCGGCAGGGGCTGTCGTTCGGTGTCAAGCAGGCCGCCATCCCGGTCTCCACCCTGCTGGCCGGGGTGGCGGTGCCCACCATCGCGCTCACCGCCGGCTGGCGCTGGGCGTTCGTGGCCGCCGCCGTGGCCGCGTTGACGACGCTGGCCGCCGTACCCCGGCAGTTGCCCGGCCTGGCCCGGCGGGCCGGTGCCACACGCGCCGGGCGGGCCACGGCGGCGCTGGTGGTGATCGGCGCGGCGGCGACGTTGGCCTCGGGCGCGGCCAACTCGATGGGCACCTTCCTGGTGGACTCCGCCGCGGCGCGAGGGCTGTCGCCGGGCCTCGCCGGCCTCACCCTGACCCTGGGTAGCGCGGTCTGTGTGGCGGCTCGGGTCGGCGCCGGTTGGTTGGCCGATCGTCGCGAGAGCGGCCACGTCGCCCTCATCGCCGCGATGCTGCTCGTCGGCGCGGTGGGGTTGGGCCTGCTCGCGTTGACCGGCTCGGTGCCGTTGGTGGGCGGCGTGGTGCTCGGCTTCGGCCTGGGCTGGGCCTGGCCCGGCCTGATGAACTTCGCGGTGGTCCGGCTGCACCCCCAGTCACCGGCCGCCGCCACCTCGATCACCCAGACCGGGGTGTACGCGGGCGGCTGTCTCGGCCCGCTGAGCCTGGGCCCGCTCGCCGCCCACCTCGGCTACCCGGCGATGTGGACCATCGCCGCCGTGGCGATGCTGCTCGCCGCCGCCCTCATGCTCGTCGGCAGCCGACTGTTGACCCGCGCCGCCGCCGCAGCGGGCCGGGGCGTGGATCAGCTGGTGCGGTCGGCGATGTAGTCGCAGAGCGACTCGAGCGCGCTGCGGGACGGGCCGTGCGGCAGCGGGGCGAGCTGCGCGCGGGCCTCCTCGGCGTAGCTGCGCACGGTCTCCCGGGCCCGCTTGAGCGCCGGGCTCTCCCGGAGCAGCCCCAACGCCTCGGCGTGCAACGCGTCGTCGGTCAACGGGCCGGTCGCCAGGATCTCCCGTAGTCGCACCGACGACGCGTCGGAGTCGTCCGCCTCGCGGGCGTAGAGCACCGGCAGCGTCGGGACACCCTCGCGCAGGTCCGTGCCGGGGGTCTTGCCCGACTGCACCGACTCGGAGGCGATGTCCAGCAGGTCGTCGGAGAGCTGGAAGGCCACGCCGATCGTCTCGCCGTACCCGGCGAGGGCCTCCACGTGCTCCGGGGCGGCGCCACCGAACATGCCACCGAACCGGGCCGACGTGGCGATCAGCGAGCCCGTCTTCTCGGCGATCACGTGCAGGTAGTGGGCCACCGGATCGTCGCCGGCGCGCGGCCCCACGGTCTCCGCGATCTGGCCGTGCACCAGCCGGGCGAAGGTGCGCGCCTGCAACCGGACCGCCTCGGGGCCCAGGTCGGCGGCGATGTCCGCCGCGCGAGCGAAGAGGTAGTCGCCGACCAGGATGGCGACCGAGTTGGTCCACCGGGAGTTCGCGCTCGGCGCGCCCCGACGGACGAGGGCCTCGTCCATCACGTCGTCGTGGTAGAGGGTGGCGAGGTGAGTGAGCTCCATCACCACGGCGGCCGGGACCACCTGCGCACCGGTCGGGTCACCGAACTGGGCGCCCAGCGCCACCAGCAACGGCCGGAAACGCTTCCCGCCGGCCTCGACGAGGTGCCGGGCGGCCTCGGTGACGAACGGGTCGGCGCTGGACACGCTGGCCCGCAACTCGACCTCGACCGTGTCCAGCAGACCCAGCACGGACGCCTCGACACGGGGATCGGCGAGGTTGAGGCCAAGCGCGCCGAACTGACTCGTGCTCGCCCGACCCCGCCGACCGCCGGAGCCGGAGGCACCTGAACGCTCGCCCGCCGGATTCACCACGCTATCAACCATGCCACACGGGTTCGACCTGCTCCGGCCCGGGGATACGCACCGGGGGCCGGCACGTGAACACGTGCCGACCCCCGGTGATCGATCCTTCGGTCACCTGACGAATTCGGCGGCTCCGGCGGCCAGATCGAGCAGCGGCGCCGGGGCGACGCCCAACACCAGAGTCGCCAGCACACCGATCATCAGCGCGGCGGAGGTGAGCCCACCGGGCACGGTGACGGTCGGGGTGGACTCGCCCGGCTCGGAGAGCCACATCATCACCACGACCCGCAGGTACGGGAACGCGAGCACCATGCTGGTCAGCACACCGGCGATCACCAGCCAGGCCTGGCCACCCTCCAGCGCCGGCCCGAAGATGGCGAACTTGCTGGTGAACCCGCTGGTCAGCGGGATACCGGCGAAGGCGAGCAGGATGAACGTGAACAGCGCGGCGAAGAACGGCGATCGCCGGCCCAGCCCGGCCCAGCGGGACAGGTGGGTTGCCTCGCCGTCGTCGTCCCGCACCAGCGTCACCACGGCGAACGCGGCCAGGACCGAGAAGCCGTACGCGACCAGATAGAACATCGTGCCGGCGAGCCCGTCGCGGCTCGGCGCCAACACACCGACCAGCAGGTAGCCGGCGTTGGCGATCGAGGAGTACGCGAGCAGCCGCTTGATGTCGGTCTGGGTGACCGCGAGCACCGCACCGATCAGCATGGTCAGCACCGCCACCGCGCCCAGGACCGGCGTGAAGTCCCAACTGGCGTTCGCGAACGCGACCTGGAAGACGCGCAGGAGGGCACCGAACGCGGCGACCTTGGTGCAGGCCGCCATGAAGCCGGTGACCGGGGTCGGAGCGCCCTGGTAGACGTCCGGGGTCCAGACGTGGAACGGGGCCGCGGCGGCCTTGAAGAGCAGACCGATGGCGAGCAGCGCCATGCCGGCGAAGAGCAGCACCGGGCTGGCCGGCGACTCGCCCACCGCCGCGTGGATGGTGGCGAAGTCGACGCCGGCCGTCCGGCCCGGGATGCCGGAGGTGAAGCCGTAGATCAGGGCCACACCGAACAGGAAGAACGCCGAGGCGTACGCGCCGAGCAGGAAGTACTTCATCGCCGCCTCCTGGCTCAGCAGACGCCGGCGACGGGCCAGCGCGCAGAGCAGGTAGAGCGGCAGGGAGAAGACCTCCAGCGCGATGAACATGGTCAGCAGGTCGTTCGCCGCCACGAAGATCAGCATGCCGCCGATCGCGAACGTGGTCAGCGGGTAGACCTCGGTGAGACCGTTGCGCCCCTCGGCCTGCCGCCGGTCGTCGGCCGACTCGGCGGTCACCGCGGCCTGGGCGACGAACGCCCCGCCCCGCTCGACCGAGCGGTCACCGATCAGCAGCAGCGCCATCGCGGCCAGCACCAGGATCGCGCCCTGGAGGAAGAGCGTCGGCCCGTCGATCGCGAGAGCCTGACCGGCCGTGATGATCCGCTCGTTGGAGTTGAGGACCACCATGGTCAGTGCCGCGAGCACCGCGAGCAGCGCCAGCGTCAACTGCACCACGTGCCGCCAGCGCCGGGGCACCAGGGCCTCGACCAGCACACCGAGCAGCGCGGTGCCCAGCATGATCAGGATCGGAGAGATCGCCGAATAGTTGATCGACGGCAGGTTCAGCTCGGTCACTTTGCTGCCTCCTGGACGGTGCCGCCCACGGACGGGGCCGGGTCGGTTCTGCCGATGTCGTCCATGGTCGCCTGGACGGCGGGGTTGATCACGTCAGTGACCGGCTTCGGGAAGAAGCCGAGCAGCACGATCAGCGCGATCAGGGGGGCGACCACGACCTTCTCGCGCAGGTTGAGGTCCCGACGCATGCCGTCGACCTCGGTCAGCGCCGGGTTGAGGGTGCCCTGGGTGGTGCGCTGCACCATCCACAGCACGTACGCGGCGGCCAGGATGATGCCGAGCGTGGCGATGACCGCGACCGGCTTGTTCACCGTGAAGGTGCCGATCAGCACCAGGAACTCGGAGATGAACGGCGCCGTGCCGGGCAGCGCGAGCGAGGCGAGACCGGCGAAGAAGAGCACCCCGGCGAGCACCGGGACCAGCTTGCCGGCACCACCGAAGTCGCTGATCAGCGCCGAGCCACGCCGGGAGATCAGCATGCCCACCACCAGGAAGAGCAGGCCGGTGGCCAGCCCGTGGTTGAGCATGTAGAGCACCGCACCGGTGCCGGCCTGGGTGGTGAAGGCGAAGATGCCCACCCCGATGAAGCCGAAGTGCGCGATCGAGGTGTACGACACCAGCCGCTTCAGGTCGTTCTGGCCGACCGCCAGCAGCGCGGCGTAGACGATGCCGATCACGCCCAGGGCCAGCGCCCACGGCGCGAACCACTTCGACGCCTCGGGGAACAGCGGCAGGCAGTAGCGCAGGATGCCGAAGGTGCCGACCTTGTCCAGCACGCCGACGAGCAGCGCCGCCGCGCCCGCCGGGGCGGCGCCACCGGCGTCGGGCAGCCAGGTGTGGAACGGGAAGAACGGCGCCTTGATGGCGAACGCGAGGAAGAAGCCGAGGAACAGCCAACGCTCGGTGCCGGTGCTGATGTCGACCTGCGACAGCGCCTGCCAGTCGAAGGTCTTCCCGCCGACCACCCACAGGCCGATCACCGCAGCCAGCATGAACAGACCGCCGACGAGCGAGTAGAGGAAGAACTTCACCGCCGCGTACTGCCGCTGGTGCCCGCCGTAGCTGCCGATGAGGAAGTACATCGGCACCAGCATGACCTCGAAGAACACGTAGAACAGGAAGACGTCGGCGGCTGCGAAGACGCCGATCATCGTGCACTCGAGGACCAGCAGCAGCGCGAAGTAGACGGGGACCGACCGCTTCGACGACTCGGCGTCGTGCCAGGACGCCAGGATCACCAGCGGCACCAGCACCGCGATCAGCATCAGCATCACCAGCGCGATGCCGTCGGCCGCGAAGGTGAAGCTGACACCCCAGTTCGGGATCCACGAGTACGACTCGCGGAACTGGAACCGGTCACCGCCGGCCTTGAAGCTGACCCACATCACCACCGAGAGCACCAGCACGAGCAGCGACCAGACGAACGCCACCTGCTTGGCCAGCTCCGGCCGGTGGCGCGGCAGGAAGGCCACCACCAGGGCACCCACCAGCGGCGCCACGGTGAGCACCGAGAGGAACGGGAAGTTGGACATTATGCGGCCTTACCTCCGTCGTCACTGCGTGGTCCGCCGGCGGGGGCGGGCGTATTGAGGTCGATCACGCCAACCACCCCGCCTGCACCGCCAGGAACGCCGCCATCACCAGCAGCGCACCGGCCAGGATCGAGGTGGCGTACGAGCGGACAAAGCCGGTCTGCATCCGGCGGAGGCGACCCGAGCCCCCGCCGACCGCGGCGGCGAGCCCGTTGACGAGCCCGTCGATGCCCCGGTTGTCGAGGTACACCAGCGCCCGGGTGAGGAAGATGCCCGGCTTCTCGAAGACCGCCTCGTTGACCGTGTCGGTGTAGAGGTTGCGGCGGGCGGCGGTGACCAGCACCCCGGCCGGCTGCGGCGCGGTGGCCGTACCGGCCCGGAACAGGAACCAGGCGAGCCCGGCGCCGAGCACGGTGACCAGCAGCGACAGCGTGGTGATCACGGCGTGCGAGAGGACCGCCTCGTGCTCGGCGTGCTCGCCACCCAGCCCGGCGGTCTCCGTCAGCCAGTCCGGAACGGACGTGGCGAGCAGGAAGCCGGCGCCGACCGACCCGACCGCCAGGAGGATCAGCGGGATGGTCATCAGCTTCGGCGACTCGTGCGGGTGCTCGATGTCCTCGGTCCACCGCTGCGGACCGTGGAAGGTGAGCACGAACAGCCGCGTCATGTAGAACGCGGTCAACCCGGCGCCGAGCAGCGCGGCCCCGCCGAAGAGCCAGGCGGTCCAGTCGTCCCGCTCGAAGGCGGCCACGATGATCGGCTCCTTGGAGAAGAAGCCGGAGAAGGGGAACATGCCGATGATGGCCAGCCAGCCCATCATGAAGGTCAGCCAGGTGATCTTCATGTACTTGGACAGCCCACCGAAGCGGCGGATGTCCACCTGGTCCTTCATTCCGTGCATGACCGAGCCGGCGCCCAGGAACATGTTGGCCTTGAAGAAGCCGTGCGCCAGCAGGTGCACGATGGCCAGCGCGTACGCCGCGCCGCCGAGGCCGACACCGAGGAACATGTAGCCGATCTGGCTCACCGTCGACCACGCGAGCACCCGCTTGATGTCGTCCTTGGCCGCACCGATGATGCAGCCGATCAGCAGGGTGAGCGCGCCGACGCTGACCACCACGAGTTGCAGCGTCGAGTTGGCGGAGAAGATCGGGTTGGACCGGGCGATCAGGTAGACGCCCGCGGTGACCATGGTGGCGGCGTGGATGAGCGCCGACACCGGGGTCGGACCCTCCATCGCGTCCGGCAACCACGCCTGGAGCGGGAACTGACCGGACTTACCGGCCGCACCGAGCAGCAGCAACAGGCCGAGGACCAGCACGGTGGTCCCGGTCAGCGCGCCGACCCCGTTGAACACCTCGTCGTACTGGGTGGTGCCCAGGGTGGCGAACATGATGAAGATGCCGATCGCCAGGCCGGCGTCGCCGACCCGGTTCATCAGGAACGCCTTCTTACCGGCGGTGGCCGCGCTCGGCCGCTCGGTCCAGAAGGAGATCAGCAGGTACGACGCCAGACCGACGCCCTCCCAGCCGAAGTAGAGCATCACGTAGTTGTTGCCGAGCACCAGCAGCAGCATCGCCGCGACGAACAGGTTGAAGTACGCGAAGAACCGACGACGGCCCGCGTCGTGCGACATGTACTCGACCGCGTACAGGTGGATCAGGAAACCCACCCCGGTGATCAGCAGTACGAAGACCGCGGCCAGCGGGTCGAAGAGCAGGCCGAAGTCGACGCGCAGATCACCGACCGCGATGAAGTCCCAGAGGCTCAGCTCGACCGACTTGTTCTCCAGTCCACGCAGCTGGAAGAAGAAGCTCAGGCCAAGCACGAACGCGGCGCCGATGGCGGCGACGCCCAACCAGTGCCCCCAGCGGTCGGCCCGGCGGCCGAGCAGCAGCAGGATGGCCGCGCTGACCAGCGGGATCGCCACCAGCAGCCAGACGCCCCCGAGCAGCCCCGCGGCCTGGGCGTATTCCACAGTCTCTTCCACCGGTGGACCCCTCTAGTACTTGAGCAGGTTGGCGTCGTCGACACTCGCCGAGCGTCGCGTCCGGAAGATGGACATGATGATCGCGAGCCCGACCACGACCTCGGCCGCCGCCACCACCATCACGAAGAACGCCATGATCTGACCGTTGAGGTCACCGTTGATCCGGCTGAAGGTGACCAGCGTCAGGTTGGCCGCGTTGAGCATCAGCTCCACGCACATGAACAGCACGATCGCGTTGCGCCGGACGAGCACCCCGGCGGCGCCGATGGTGAACAGCACCGCCGCGAGCACCAGGTAGTAGTCAGGCGTCATTGGTCCGTCCCCTTCAGCGTGGTCTCCTGCGCGGTCAGCTCCCGTACCGGCAGGATGTCCGGCGTGCTCCGCTCGGAGAGGCGGCCGTCCGGCAGTCGGGCCGGGGTGGCCACCGAGGACGAGGTCGCGAAGACGCCGGGGCCCGGCTTGGGGCCGGGGTAGTTGCCCGGCGCGAAACGGGCCCGCATCGTCGACACCTGGTCGACCTTGTCCTGCTTGCGGCGCTCGATGTGCGCGAGCACCATGGCACCGACCGCCGCGGTGATCAGCAGTGCCGAGGTCAACTCGAACGCGAACACGTACTTGGTGAAGAGCAGTCGGGCGATGCCCTGCACGTTGCCCTCCGCGTTGGCCTGCTCCAGGCCGACCGCGGTGGTCCCCTGCAGCGCCCGGTAGAGCGCGCCGCCGACCAGACCGGCGAAGCCCAGCCCCAGCACGATCGCGGCGACCCGCTGGCCGCGCAACGTCTCGATCAGCGAGTCGGTGGAGTCCCGACCGACGAGCATCAGCACGAAGAGGAAGAGCATCATGATCGCGCCGGTGTAGACGATGATCTGCACCATGCCGATGAACGGCCCGGCCTGGAGCACGTAGAACACGCCCAGGCAGAGCATGGTGAGCACCAGCCACAGCGCGGAGTGCACCGCGTTGCGCGCGGCCACCATCCCGATCGCGCCGATGAGCGCCAGCGGCCCGAGGATCCAGAAGGTGACCTCCTCGCCGCCGGACACCCCACCCGCCGCGGCCAGCACCGTAGACATGGTCATGCTTTCTCTCCCTTGCCGGCCGCGACGCGCTGGGCGGCCTGCTCGGCGCCCGGGAACGTCACGCCGGGGTGCTCCTCGACCTGGTAGCGGCCGGGGCCCATCGGGGACGTCTCCGCACCGGCGGAGGTGCCCGGGTTGTCCAGCGCGCCGACGTAGTAGTCCTTCTCGCTGTCACCCAGCCGCATCGGGTGCGGCGGCTGCTCCATGCCCTCGAGCAACGGCGCGAGCAGCTGCTCCTTGGTGAAGATCAGGTCCTGCCGGTTGTCGCGGGCCAGCTCGTACTCGTTGCTCATGGTGAGCGACCGGGTCGGGCAGGCCTCGATGCACAGCCCGCAGAAGATGCAGCGGGCGTAGTTGATCTGGTAGACGCTGGCGTACCGCTCACCCGGCGAGAAGCGCTGCTCGTCGGTGTTGTCGCCACCCTCGACGTAGATCGCGTCCGCGGGGCAGGCCCAGGCGCACAGCTCGCAGCCGATGCACTTCTCCAGGCCGTCCGGGTGCCGGTTGAGGATGTGCCGCCCGTGGTAGCGCGGCGCCGACACCGGCGGCTTGAACGGGTAGTCGGTGGTGACGACCTTCCTGAACATGTGCGAGAAGGTGACACCGAATCCCTTGAACGTTCCGGTGATCGCGCCCACGTCACACCTCCCTGGAGTCCGAGCCGGCAACGATGTTGGCCGGCTCCCGCTCGGCGACCACGCGCGTGATACGCGGGCTCGGTGGTACCTGAAGATCCATCGGCGGCAGCGGGAAGCTCCCGTGCGGCCGGTTGTCGACCTGTTCCTGCGTCGTCGGCTGCGGCTTCGGCTTCCGGCTGGGCCAGAAGATCGTGGCGATCAGCAGGATGCCGGCCGGAATCCCGACGGCGATCACCTTGCCGCGGGTGTCCCAGTCCTCGATGGAGCGCAGGCCCGACAGGACCAGGATCCAGACCAGGTTGATCGGCAGCAGCACCTTCCAGCCGAGCCGCATGAACTGGTCGTAGCGCAGCCGCGGCAGCGTGCCGCGTAGCCACACGAAGACGAAGACCAGCGCGATCACCTTGCCGAAGAACCAGAGCATCGGCCACCAACCGGAGTTGGCGCCCTCCCAGATGGTGATCGGCCAGGGCGCCCGCCAACCGCCCAGGAACAGCGTGGTGGTGACCGCGGACATGGTCACCATCGCGACGTACTCGCTGAGCATGAAGAGCGCGAACTTCAGCGAGCTGTACTCGGTCATGAAGCCGGCGACCAGCTCGGACTCGGCCTCGGGCAGGTCGAACGGTGCCCGGTTGGTCTCACCCACGGTGGCGATGAAGAAGATGATGAAGCTCGGCAGCAGCAGGATCGCGTACCAGCCCGGCGCCGGGATCGTCTGGCCGAAGATGGTCAGCTGGGTGCCGTCACCCTGGGCGGCGACGATTCCGCTGGTGCTCATCGTGCCGGCGGTCATGAAGACCGCCACGATGCTGAGCCCCATGGCGACCTCGTAGGAGATCATCTGGGCACTCGACCGGAGACCACCCAGCAGCGGGTACGTCGAGCCGGAGGCCCAGCCACCCAGCACGATGCCGTAGACGCCCATCGAGGAGCAGGCGAGCAGCAGCAGCACCGCCACCGGCACATCGGTGACCTGCAACGGCGTGTGGTGACCGAAGATGCTCACCATCGGGCCGAACGGCACCACCGACAGGGCGGTGACCGCGCAGATCACCGAGATGGTCGGGGCGAAGAAGTAGACGACCTTGTCGGCCGCCTTCGGCAGGATGTCCTCCTTGAAGGCCATCTTCAGGCCGTCGGCGAGGGTCTGCAGCAGGCCGAACGGGCCGACCTGGTTGGGGCCGGGCCGCACCTGCATGTAACCGACCACGCGCCGTTCGAACCAGACCCCGAGCAGGGTGGCCAGCAGACCGAAGGCGAACGCGAAGACAATCTTGCCGAGAACCAGCCACCACGGATCCCGGCCGAAGTCGGCCAACGTCGGATCCTGGGCCAGGATTGACGAAGTCACTGGTTACCCCCGGAGTTGAGGAGCGGACCCGGGAGACCGGTCTCGTCGGCCGCCACGCGTCCGGCCGGGATGGCCGTACCCGAAGCGGGGACGGAGATCCGGACGACCGCGCCGGACGTCGCCCCGAGGCTGCGCCGAACGGTCGAGCCGGGTGAGTTGGTCGGCAGCCAGACCACGCCGTCGGGCATCTCGGTGAGTTCCGCCGGCAGGGTCAGCGCCCCCCGGTCGGTGCCGACCGTGACCGCGTCACCGTCGACCACACCGAGCGCCTCGGCGGTGCCCTTACCCAGCCGGACCACCGGCGGACGGGCGGTTCCGGCGAGGTTCTCGTCGCCCTCGGTCAGGGTGCCGAGGTCCACCAGCTGGTGCCAGGTGGCCAGCACGGCCTCCCCGGCCTTCGGCTCCGGCACCCGGCCCGGCGCGACCGACGGCGCCGCCGGTCGGGACATACGCGTCGCCGGCAGCGTGGCCAGCTCGCGACGCACACTCAGCACGTCGGCCGTGCCGAGGCGCACGTCCAGCAGCGCGGCCAGCGCGTCGAGCACCCGGCCGTCGGTCATCGCGGCGGTGTTCAGCACCGCCTCGAACGGGCGCAGCCGACCCTCCCAGTCCAGGAAGCTGCCGGCCTTCTCGGCCACCGGGGCGACAGGCAGCACCACGTTCGCCCGCCGGGTCACCGCGCTGGCCCGCAGTTCGAGGCTGACCAGGAACGGCACCGCGTCCAGGGCGGCATCGGCCAGTCGCGGGTCGGCCAGGTCGGCCGGGTCGACACCGCCGACGACAAGCGCGCCGAGCTGCCCGTTGGCGGCCGCGCTCAGGATGCCGTCGGTGTCCCGGCCGGCCTGGCTCGGGATCACCCCGGCCGGGATGTCCCACGCCTCACCCAGCTCGGCCCGGGCGGCCGGCTCGGTGACCAGGCGTCCACCGGGGAGCAGGTTGGGCAAGCAGCCCGCGTCGACCGCGCCGCGGTCACCCGCGCGCCGCGGCACCCAGGCCAGCTTCGCGCCGGTACGCCGGGCCACATCGGCCGCGGCGGAGAGCCCACCCGGCACGGTGGCCAACCGCTCGCCAACGATCAGGATCGCGCCCGGTGCGCTCAGCGCCTCGCTGACCGTGGCGTGCTCGGCGAGCACGCTGGCCTCCTCGCCCGGCACCACCCGGGCCAGCTTGGCACCGAGCTTCTCCAGGCCGCGGGTGGCGAAGGGCGCCAGCGCGTACACCGTCAGGGTCTTCTTCAGGTACGCCTTGCGCAGCCGCAGGAAGAGGATCGGGCACTCCTCCTCGGGCTCCAGGCCGACCAGCACCACCGCCGGCGCGTTCTCCACGTCGGTGTAGGTGACGTCGGTGACCCCGGCGACCGAGCTGGCCAGGAAGTCGGCCTCCTCGCGGGAGACCGGCCGGGCCCGGAAGTCGATGTCGTTGGTGTTCAACGCGACCCGGGCGAACTTGGCGTACGCGTACGCGTCCTCGACGGTCAGCCGACCGCCGGTGAGCACCGCCGTGCCCTGCCCGCTCTCCCGAGCCGTGTGCAGCCCCTCGGCGGCGACGGTGAGCGCCTCGCTCCAGGACGCCTCGCGCAGCTCACCGGTGTGCTCGTCGCGGACCAGCGGAGTGGTCAGCCGGTCGGTGGCCCGGGTGTACTGGAAGCCCCACCGACCCTTGTCGCAGTTCCACTCCTCGTTCACCTGCGGCTCGTCGCCGGCCAGCCGGCGCAGCACCTTGCCGCGCCGCCAGTCGGTGCGCTGCCCGCAGCCGGCCGAGCAGTGCTCGCAGACGCTGGGGCTGGAGACCAGGTCGAACGGGCGGGCGCGGAACCGGTACTGGGCACCGGTCAGCGCACCCACCGGGCAGATCTGCACCGTGTTGCCGGAGAAGTAGGAGTTGAACGGAACGTCCCCGGCGTCGCCCTCCTCGCCGTACGCGTCGTCCCGGTAGATGTTGATCTCCTCGGCGGACGACCGGCCCATCAGGTCGATGAACTTGTCGCCGGCGATCTCCTCGGAGAACCGGGTGCACCGCTGGCAGAGCACGCACCGTTCGCGGTCCAGCAGCACCTGGCTGCTGATCGCCATCGGCTTCTCGTACTCCCGCTTGTGCTCGTGGAAGCGCGAGTCGGTGCGGCCGGTGGACATGGCCTGATTCTGGAGCGGGCACTCGCCGCCCTTGTCACACATCGGGCAGTCCAGCGGGTGGTTGAGCAGCAGCAGCTCCATCACCCCCTCCTGCGCCTTCTTGGCCACCGGGGAGGTGATCTGGGTACGCACGACCATGCCGTCGGCGACGGTCTGGGTGCAGGAGGCGACCGGCTTGCGCTGCCCCTCCACCTCGACCAGGCACTGCCGGCACGCGCCGGCCGGGGCCAGCAGCGGGTGGTCGCAGAACCGGGGGATCTCGGTGCCCATCTGCTCGGCGACCCGGATCAGCAGCGTCCCCTTGGGGGCGGTGACCTCGACGCCGTCGATGGTGAGGGTGACGGTCTCGGTCTGCTTGGCTACGTCGGTCATCAGAGTCGCCTTCCATTCGCGACTGCGGGACTCGCAAGCTCATTCCTCGCGCTCATCAGTGCGCCCCTACCAGGGTCTTCTCCGACAGCTTGGGTGCGGTCCGACCCTCGATGTAGTCGAGGTAGTCCTGCTTGAAGTACTGCAGCGAGGAGGTCACCGAGCTGGTCGCGCCGTCACCCAGGCCGCAGAACGAGCGGCCGAGGATGTTGTCGCAGGTGTCCAGCAGGGTGTCCAGGTCTTCGTGGGTGCCCTGACCGGCGAGGATCCGTCGGTAGACCCGAACCATCCAGTAGTTGCCCTCGCGGCACGGGGTGCACTTGCCGCACGACTCGTGGTGGTAGAACTCCAGCCACCGGTACGTCGCGTAGACCGGGCAGTCCTGGTCGGAGAAGATCTGCGTGGCCGTGGTGCCGAGGATCGAGCCGGCCGCCGCCACCCCCTCGAAGTCCAGTGGCACGTCCAGGTGCTCGGCGGCGAGCAGCGGGGTGGACGAGCCGCCCGGGGTCCAGAAGCGCAGGTTGTGGCCGGGCTGCATGCCACCGGCCAGCTCCAGCAGCTCGCGCAGCGTGACGCCCATCGAGCACTCGTACTGGCCGGGGTTGGCGACCCGACCGGAGAGCGAGTAGATCATCGGCCCGGAGGACTTCTCGGTGCCCATGCTCTTCCACCAGTCGGCCCCACCGAGCACGATCGGCGGCACGCTGGCGATGGTGCCGACGTTGTTCACCACCGTCGGGCTCGCGTACAGGCCGTGGGTGGCCGGGAACGGCGGGCGCAGCCGGGGCTGGCCCCGGAACCCCTCCAGCGAGTCCAGCAGCGCCGTCTCCTCGCCGCAGATGTACGCCCCGGCGCCGGAGTGCACCACCAGCTCCAGGTCGTAGCCGCTGCGCAGGATGTTTCGGCCCAGGTAACCCTTGTCGTACGCCTCCTGGACGGCGTTGCGCAGCCGACGCGCGGCGTGCACCGCCTCGCCCCGGATGTAGATGTAGGCGCGGGCGGCCCGGATCGCGTACGACGCGATGATCACGCCCTCGACCAGCGCGTGCGGGTCGTGGGTCATCAGCGGCAGGTCCTTGCAGGTGCCCGGCTCGCCCTCGTCGGCGTTGACCACCAGGTAGTGCGGCTTACCGTCGCCCTGCGGAATGAAGCCCCACTTGAGGCCGGTGGGGAAGCCGGCGCCACCTCGACCGCGCAGCCCGGAGTCCTTGATCAGCTGGATCAGGTCGTCCGGGTGGGCCTTGAGCGCCTTGCGCAGCGCGGCGTAGCCGTCCAGCTGCTCGTACGTGCCGATCTGCCAGGCGTCCGGCGACAGCCAACGCTTGGTCAGCACCGGCGTCAGCTTGGCCAGCGTCTCCGGGCGGGGAGTGGTCACTTCTGGGCCCCCGTTTCGTTCGCGTCCGACGGGCCGGCGCCGTCGGCGTCCGTCCCAGCCTTCGCTTCGGTGAGGTTGCGCTCCTGCGCCCCGGCCTCGTCGCCGGCGGGCTTGCCGTCGCCGGCCGGCGCGTTGGCCGCCACGCCCGCGGCCTCGGCCGACCGCGCGTCGCCAGCCTCGGGCGCGGTGCCGGTGCCGTCGGTGGGGACCTTCGTGCCAGGGGCGTCCGGCACTGCCGTGTCCGCGTCCGGCTGCCGGGTCTCGGCGGTACGCACCTGCGGCGACTTGTCGTCCGGTGCCTTGACGTCCCGGGTGGTGCTGCCGCTGGCGTCCGCCGGCTTCGCCGGCTCGGTGGACTCCAACGGCTTCGCCGGCTCGGCGACCCCGGTCGGGGCGGAAGCCCCGTCGCCACCCTTGACCGGAGCCGCGCTGGCCTCGACGGGTGCCGGCTTGGCGGCCTCCGCCTTCGCCTTCGCCTCGGCGGCGGCCTTGTCGGCCTCGGCCTTGCTGCGGATCGGGGTGTTCGGGTCGAAGCCCGGCACCGAGACGCCGTGCTGCTGGGCCAGCCGCAACCCGCGCAGGGTGGGCTCGCCCGGCCCGCCGTCGGCGACCGCACCGTCGCGCTCGTCGGCGAAACCGGCGAGCTGCACCGCCATTTCCTTGAGGGTGCAGAGCCGGGCGCCCCGGGTCGGCATCGGCCGGCCACCGGCCCGCAGCTCGTCGACCACACCGACCGCGGTGGAGGCGTCCACGCCGTCGAAGAAGTCGTAGTTGACAGTCATCACCGGGCCGTAGTCGCACGCTGCCAGGCACTCGGCGTGCTCCAGCGTGATCGCGCCGTCGGCGGTGGTCTCGTCGTGCCCGACGCCCAAGTGCTCGGCGAGGGTGTCGTAGATTTCCTGGCCACCGAGCACGTTGCACATCGTGTTGGTGCAGACGCTGACCAGGAAGTCACCGGTCGGCTTGCGCTTGTACATCGTGTAGAAGGTGGCCACCGCGCCGACCTGGGCCTTGTTCAGCCCCAGCACCTCGGCGCAGAACGCAACCCCGGCCGGGGAGACGTAGCCCTCTTCGGCCTGCACCAGGTGCAGCAGCGGCAGCAACGCCGAGCGGGACCGGTCCGCCGGGTAACGGGCGATGATCTCGCGCGCCCGCTCCCGGGTCTCGTCAGTGAAAGTCGTCGTCGTCATCAGAGCCGCCTTCCGTTCGCGACTGCGGGGCTCGCAAGCTCACTCCTCGCGTTCACCGGTCACAACCCCCCATGACCGGGTCCAACGAGGCGCCGCCGGCGATCACGTCGGCGATCAGGCCGCCCTCGGCCATCGCCGGGAGGGCCTGCAGGTTGACGAAGCTCGGCTCCCGGTAGTGCACCCGGTAGGGCCGGGTGCCGCCGTCGGAGACCGCGTGGACGCCCAGCTCGCCGCGAGGCGCCTCGATGGCGACGTACACCTGGCCGGGCGGGACCCGGAAGCCCTCGGTCACCAGCTTGAAGTGGTGGATCAGCGACTCCATCGACTGACCCATGATCTTCGCGACGTGTTCCAGCGAGTTGCCCATGCCGTCCACGCCGATGGCCAGTTGCGCCGGCCAGGCGATCTTGCGGTCGGCGACCATCACCGGGCCCGGGCGGAGCCGGTCCAGTGCCTGCTCGACCAGCTTCATCGACTCCCGGATCTCGGCGAGCCGGACCTGGTAGCGGCCCCACACGTCACCGTCGGGGTGGGTCGGCACGTCGAACTCGTAGTTCTCGTAGCCGCAGTACGGCATGGTCTTGCGCAGGTCCCAGGCGAGGCCGGCGGACCGCAGCACCGGGCCGGTGATGCCGAGCGCCACGCAGCCGGTGACGTCCAGCACCGCGACGTTCTTCGTCCGCTCGGTCCAGATCGGCTGACCGGAGAGGAGGTCCTCGTACTCCTTGAGCTTCTTCGGCATCATCTTGAGGAACTCGCGGATCTTGACGATCGCGTCGTCCGGCACGTCCTGCGCCACACCGCCCGGCCGCACGTAAGCGTGGTTCATCCGCAGGCCGGTGATGGTCTCGAAGATGTCGAGGATGTACTCCCGCTCACGGAAGCCGTACAGCATGATCGAGATCGCGCCCAGCTCCATGCCGGTGGTGGCCAGCCAGACCAGGTGCGACGAGATCCGGTTGAGCTCCATCATCAGCACGCGGATCGTGGTGGCCCGCTCGGTGATGTCGTCGGTGATGCCGAGCAGCTTCTCGACCGCGAGGGCGTACGCCGTCTCGTTGAAGATCGGGGCGAGGTAGTCCATCCGGGTCACGAACGTCGAGCCCTGGACCCAGTTGCGGTATTCGAGGTTCTTCTCGATGCCGGTGTGCAGGTAGCCGACGACCGAGCGGGCCTCGCGGACCGTCTCGCCCTCCAGCTCCAGGATCAGCCGCAGCACCCCGTGCGTGGACGGGTGCTGCGGACCCATGTTGACCACGATCCGCTCGTCGTTGATCGGGTCGGTGCCCGCGACGATCGTGTCCCAGTCCCCACCGGTGACGGTGAAGACCCGACCCTCGTCGGTTTCGCGCTCGCTGGCGTAGTTCGACGTCGTCACTGGTACGACCTCCGCTCGTTCGGCGGCTGGATCTCCGCACCCTTGTACTCGACGGGGACGCCGCCGAGCGGGTAGTCCTTGCGCTGCGGGTGGCCCTCCCAGTCGTCCGGCATGAGGATCCGGGTCAGGTTGGGGTGGCCGTCGAAGACGATGCCGAACATGTCGTACGCCTCGCGCTCCTGCCAGTCCGCCGTCGGGTAGACGGCGGTCACGCTGGGCAGGTGCGGGGCCTCGGCGGAGACCGCGGCCTCCAGCCGGACCCGCCGCCGGTACGTCATCGAGGTGAGCAGGTAGACCACGTGCAGCCGCCGTTCGTCGGCGCCCAGGTAGTCCACGCCGGACACCGAGGAGCACAGCTCGAACCGCAGCGCCAGGTCGTCCCGCATCACCTGGCAGACCTCGGCGATCCGCTCCGGGCGTACGTGCAGGGTCAGCTCACCCCGGTCGACCACGACCTTTTCGATCGCGTCGCCGAAGGCCGGGTACGCCTCCTCCAGCGCGTCGCGGACCTCGTCGAAGTAGCCCCCGTACGGCCGGGACGCCTCCTCGATGGGCTGACGCTGGCGGACCAGGCCGCCGTAGCCGGACACGTCGCCGGTGCCCTGGTTGCCGAACATCCCGCGACCGGCCGGGCTGGCCGGCGGGTACTCGGCGGGGGCGGTGCTGCTGGCGCCGACCGGCGTGACCGGCACCGGCACCCCGCCGTCGCTTGGCTTGTCCGTGGGTGACGTCATTTCGGGCCTACCTGCGGGTGGAGGTGGTTCTGAGCGTTCATCCAGTTCTCGATGCGCAACTGCTCCTCGCGGCCCTCGCGGACCGCCCGGGTCCACTCGGCGCGCCGGGCCTTGTCGCTGCGGTACGAGGAGGGCATCGAGCCGTAGGGCACGACCGGAACGTCGCCGCGCTCCTGGCGGGCCGCGAGCATCTTGCGACCGTTGGGGCCCAGCGGCTCGTACATGATCTTCTCGCGGAGCTTGAGGATCGCGTCGATGAGCATCTCCGGCCGGGGCGGGCAGCCGGGGAGGTACATGTCGACCGGCACCACGTGGTCGACGCCCTGCACGATCGCGTAGTTGTTGAACATGCCGCCGCTGCTGGCGCAGACGCCCATCGAGAGCACCCAGCGCGGCTCGGCCATCTGGTCGTAGATCTGGCGCAGCACCGGGGCCATCTTCTGACTCACCCGGCCGGCCACGATCATCAGGTCGGCCTGCCGGGGCGACGCCCGGAAGACCTCCATGCCCCAGCGGCCCATGTCGTAGTGCGGACCACCGGCGGCCATCATCTCGATGGCGCAGCAGGCCAGGCCGAAGGTGGCGCCCCACACGGACGACTTCCGAGACCAGTTGACCAGCTTCTCCACCGAGGTGAGCAGGACGCCGGCGGGAAGCTTCTCCTCGATGCCCATCTGACGTTCCTTCCTCAGTCCCAGTCCAGGCCGCCGCGCCGCCACACGTAGGCGTACGCAACGAAGACCGCGACGATGAACAGGACCATCTCCACGAAGCCGAAGATCGGCAGAGCGTCGAACGAGACCGCCCAGGGGTAGAGGAAGATGATCTCGATGTCGAAGACGATGAAGAGCATCGCCGTCAGGTAGAACTTGATCGGGAACCGCCCGCCGCCGACGGGCTGCGGGCTGGGCTCGATGCCGCACTCGTAAGCCTCGAGTTTGGCCTTGTTGTAGCGACGGGGACCGGCGAAGCGGGCGGCGCCAACGGAAAACAGCGAGAACGCCGCGGCGAGGGCGAACAGCCCGATGATCGGTGCGTAAGGCGAGAGCGACATCGTTTTCTCCTGCTCGTCCTTCCCTGCCCTCGGTGCTTGACGAAAATCACACTATTCACGTCCCTCGCAGTGGCAGTCGGCGGGGGTCGATCTTTGTCAGCATCGGGGCCGTGACCAGCGCCGATGCCGTCCTACTTATACGGCTGGGGCGGCCTTCGTCATCGCGTTGATGACCCGATCCATCGCGTCCCCGCCACGCGGGTCGGTCAGGTTGGCCAACAGCTTGAGTACGAAACGCATCAGCGTCGGGTGCGGCATGCCGTGTTTGGTGGCGATCCGCATGATCTCGGGGCGGCCGATCAGTTTCACGAAGATGCCGCCCAACCGGTAGTAGCCGCCGAGCCGGGCCTTCAACTCGTTCGGGTACGCCATCAACGCGCGCTCCCGTTCCGGGCCGGCCGGCCGGGCGAGAGCCTGGACCATGGCCTCCGCGGCCAGTTCGCCGGACTCCATCGCGTACGCGATGCCCTCACCGTTGAACGGGTTGACCATGCCGCCCGAGTCGCCGACCAGCAGCACGCCCCGGGTGTAGTGGGGCACCCGGTTGAAGCCCATCGGCAGCGCGGCACCGAGGATCGGGCCGTCGGCGTTGGTCTCGTCGGTCATCCCCCAGTCTTCCGGGGTGTTCGCGAGCCAGTCGGTGAGGAGCCGGCGGTAGTTGGTCTTGCCGAACGCCGAGGACGAGTTGAGCACGCCGAGGCCGACGTTGACCCGCCCGTCACCGAGGCCGAAGATCCAGCCGTACCCGGGCAGCAGGTTGTCGCCGCTGTCCTTGCTGCGCAGCTCCAGCCAGGACTCCAGGTAGTTGTCCTCGTGCTTGGCCGGCGAGCGGTAGTAGCGGCGGACGGCCACACCGATCGGCCGGTCCTCCCGCTTGGCCAGCCCGAGCGCGAGCGGGAACCGGCCGGAGACGCCGTCCGCCGCGACGACAAGCGGGGCGCGGAATGTGGTGGGCTCCTTGCCCGGCCCGACCTCGGCCTCGACGCCGGTGACGCGGCCATCGCCGTCGAGCACCGGGCCCAGCACGTTGACGCTGGTCCGCAGCTTCGCGCCGGCGGCCACCGCCCGCTGGGCGAGCAGGTCGTCGAAGTCCAGGCGCGTGCGCACCAGACCGTAGTTGGGGAAGCTGGCCAGCTCCGGCCAGTCCAGTTCGAGGCGTACCCCGCCGCCGATGACCCGCAGGCCGCGGTTGTGCAGCCAGCCCGCGTCGGGCGAGGTGTCCACACCCATCCGGATGAGCTGGCGCACCGCGCGCGGGGTCAACCCGTCGCCGCAGACCTTCTCCCGGGGGAACTCGGTCTTCTCCAACAACAGCACCCGTACGCCGTGCCGGGCCAGGTGGTACGCAGTCGCTGATCCACCGGGACCGGCGCCCACGACAATGACGTCGGCGTCGTGTTCCACCGCGGTCATTCGCGCCTCCTCCCGCACGCTCGTGAAATGCTTCACAAGCCAGACGGGACGAGTGTATGACCGGCGTCATACCAGCGCAGGATCAGGGGTACCTAACTCGCCGATGTGACAGCCCACCACCGTCCACAGCGCTCAGGTGTCAGGCCGGGCGGGAGGCGTCCAGGCCCGCGTCGACCCGGATCGCCTCCGGTAGATGCTCACGGAGCGCCCCACCTGCCGCCCGGTCCAGTGCCGCCAACACCTCGGCGACCACCTGCCGGACCTCCACCGGGTCGGCCCCGGCCAACTCGCGCAACTGGGCGATGAGTTCGGCGGCGTCGTCGTCGGTGGCGGCCACCGGGTCCGCCGGCTCTGCTCCGGTCATGCGATCGAGCGTACGGGGCAAAGTGGACTAAAGGCCGATATTAACGAAACCTGAATAATGTCCGTGCCGGTTGGCGCGGTCCGCCCGCTACTCGCGGATCCCCCGGTGCAGGGCCACCACGCCACCGGTCAGGTTGCGCCACGCCACGCGCCCCCACCCGGCCGCGGCCACCCGCCCGGCCAGCGCGGACTGCGCCGGCCAGGCCCGGACCGACTCGGCGAGATAGACGTACGCCTCGGGGTTGCTCGACACCGTGCGGGCCACCGCCGGCAACGACCGCATCAGGTACGACAGGTAGACCGTCCGGAAGACCGGGTTGACCGGGGTGCTGAACTCGCAGACCACCAGCCGGCCGCCCGGCCGGGTCACCCGGGCCAGCTCACGCAGCGCCGCGTCGGTGTCGTTGACGTTGCGCAGCGCGAAGGAGATGGTCACCGCGTCGAAGCTGGCGTCGGCGAACGGCAGCCGCAGCGCGTCTCCGGCCAGCAACGGCACCTCGGGCCGGGCCCGCTTGCCGGTGTGCAGCATGCCCAGCGACAGGTCGACCCCGACCGCGTACGCCCCGGACTGGGCCAGCTCGCGCGTCGAGACGCCGGTGCCCGCGCCCACGTCCAGCACCCGCTCGCCCGGCCGCAGCCCGAGCGCCGCACGGGTGGCCCGGCGCCAGGAGCGGTCCTGGCCCAGCGAGATCACCGTGTTGGTCAGGTCGTAACGCTCTGCCACGCCGTCGAACATCGCGGCGACCTCGTGCGGCTGCTTGTCCAGACTGGCGCGCTGGCCCTGCGGGGTACGGCTCACCCCTCCACTCTGCCAGCCGCCCGCCAACCGACGCTCGCTGGGTGGCGCGGCACACCTTCGTACGCGAAAGGGCGGGGTGGTTGCCCACCCCGCCCTTTCGTCGTGCCCACGTCCGTGACGCCTCGGTCAGAACGCGTGCCGCCTTCGCAGCCGTCGCGGTCGCACCTCTCCTGCGCGCCGTTCGTCAGGGCGTCGGTGTCAGTCGGTCGACTTCTCGTCGGCCGGAGAGACCAGGACCACCTTGCGGCGACGGGTGAGCACCAGCAGCGCTCCGCCCACGAGCAGGATGATCACACCGATGCCGCCGATCAGGCCGACCTGCACACCGGTCACCGGCAGGCCACCGCCGCCCGAGCCACCACCGCCGGAGCCGCCACCCGGCGGGACGGTCGTACCCGGCGTCGTCGTACCGCTCGGGACCGGCGTCGGAGTGGCAGTCGCGGTGGGGGTGGCCGTCGCGGTCGGCGTCTCGGTGGGAGTAGCCGTCGCGGTCGGCGTCGCGGTGGGAGTAGCCGTCGCGGTCGGCGTCGGCGTGACCGTCGGCGTCTTCGTCGGAGTGGCCGTCGGGGTCGGCGTCGGCCTCTCCGTCGGGGTGACCGTCGGCGTCGGAGTCGGCGTCTCCGTCGGAGTAGGCGTCACGGTCGGGGTGACCGTCGGCGTCGGAGTCGGCGACTCGGTCGGGGTAGCCGTCGGAGTCGGAGTCGGCGTCTCCGTCGGAGTGGCCGTCGGGGTCGGCGTCTCGGTCGGGGTGACCGTCGGCGTCGGAGTCGGCGACTCGGTCGGAGTGGCCGTCGGCGTCGGGGTCTGCGTCGGCGTCGGCGTCGGCGTCGCCGTGGGCGTCGGGGTCGGCGTCGGGTCCACGGCCTGGTCGACGAAGACGTCGAAGACCGCCTGGTTGTCGCCCTCGTCGACCTCGGTGAAGGTCTTCCGCTGAGCGGTGCTGGCCCGCTGCGGCTGCTCCTCGGGCTTGCCGGCTGCCGCGTCCAGACCGTGCGCCACCAGCTCGCCGACGCGCAGCACCGGCTCGGTGACGTCCTTGCCGACGGTCACCTTGATGTCCGCCGTGTAGTAGTCACCGGGCCGGATCACCGCGCCGTCGTCCTGACAGAGCGCCTGGGCGACACCGAAGGTCTGCGTGGTGCACGTGTCCGGCAGGGTGTCGAAGGTGACGCCTGCCGGGAGCGTGAGCACGTAGGCGAGACCGGTGGCCTTGCGGCTGCCGTCGTTGTAGACCGCCCAGTCGACCGGCACCGTCTCGCCCGGCCGGACCGGACGGAGGTCGGGGTCGTCGCCGTTGACGCCGTTCACCACGACGTTCGCGTTGACGTCCTGCACCCAGCTGGTCAGGTCGTACCCGGGCTCGGTGACGGTGATGTCGTGCTCGACCTTGTTGTCTTCCTTGTTGGGGTCCTCGGTGGCCGAGCGGATGGTGACCACCAGCGTGCCGGCGGCGCCCTTACCACCGGTGGAGAAGATCGGAATGCCGAAGTCCTCGCTGGTGCCGGCGGCCAGGTCGCCGAGGGGACAGGTGAACTTCTTGCCGTTCACCCGGCAGCCGTCGGGCACCACGACCCGGACCTTGTTCGTCTTCAGCCTGCTGGTGTCCACGGTGTAGCTGACACCCTCGGCGTCTTCCTCGCTCCGGGTGTTGTCGACCGTGAACTTGAACGGCTTGCTCTTGGCCTCCGTGACACCCTTGGCCAGGTTGTAGCTGAGCGGCACCAGGGCCAGATCGGCCTGCTCGGCCGCCAGCACTGGGGCGGCCACGGCGGCGATGCCGCCGGCCGCGAGCAGCGCCACGACACTGGCGCGCACCAGCGTCGAGCGGTGGAACGCTGTCATCAGTCCCCCGGGGGTAGGGAAGAAAGAATGGTTGCGGAACGAGCGGACGCTATCGGAGGCCGATCTTCCACGCCAGCAGGCGGGCCCGTTTTCAGCCCTCCGGTCCGAGCTGGGCAGACAGTACGGGCGGGATGGTCACCCATCCCGCCCGTACTGCCGTGCGTTATATGAACGACCCGCAGCGGGCCGATGGAGGACAGCCCCGTCTCTGTCGACGGTGACGGATATGAGCCGGGACGCTAGCCGCCGACGATCATCTCCACCAGCCCCGCAGCGGACAGCCTGACGCTGCGGCGGCGGGGACCACCCGTACCGCCGAGGTGATCCGGCGGGAGCATGAGCACCGCTCAGCCGAACGGCCGGGCGTCGACCGTCAGCTGACGTCCACCAGCGGCAAAGACTTCCCCGCGCCACCGCCGGGCAGCGCGATCGAGGAGAAGTGCGAGACCACCCGCTCGTCGGTCGGGTCGTCGGCCGGCGTGTGGTGCACGGCGAGCCGGTTGTAGAGGGTGTCGCGCTGGGCGGGGATCCGGTCCGCCGAGCGGATCATGCCGATCAGCTCGTGCAGGTTGGAACGGTGCCGCGCACCGGCGGAGGAGATGACGTTCTCCTCCAGCATGATCGAGCCCAGGTCGTCCACGCCCATGTGCAGCGCGAGCTGCCCGACGTCCTTGCCGGTGGTCAGCCAGGACGCCTGCAGGTGCGGCACGGTCTCGAAGAAGAGCCGGGCCACCGCGACCAGCCGCAGGTACTCCAGCGTGGTTGCCTGGGTGCGGCCCTTCAGGTGGTTGTTCTCCGGCTGGTACGTCCACGGGATGAAGGACCGGAACCCACGGGTGCGGTCCTGCACGTCCCGGATCATGCGCAGGTGCTCGATCCGCTCGGCGTGCGTCTCGCCGGTGCCCATCATCATGGTGGCGGTCGACTCGATGCCCTGCCGGTGGGCCAGCTCCATGACCTCCAGCCAGCGCTCGCCCGACTCCTTGAGGGGCGCGATGGCCTTGCGGGGCCGCTCGGGCAGCATCTCCGCGCCGGCGCCGGCGATCGAGTCCAGGCCGGCGGTCTTGATCCGGGCGATGGCCTCGTCCAGGCTCACCCCGGAGACCTTGGCCATGTGCAGGATCTCGCTGGGGCCGATCGAGTGGATGACCAGCTGCGGGTACGCCTGCTTGACCGAGGAGAACAGCTCCTCGTAGTACTCCACGCCGTAGTCCGGGTGGTGCCCGCCCTGGAGCATCACCTGGGTGGCGCCCAGCTCGACCGCCTCGCCGCACCGGCGAAGGATCTCCTCGGTCGGGTGGGTCCACCCTTCCTTGTGCTTGGGCGCGCGGTAGAAGGCGCAGAACTTGCACGCCGTCACGCAGACGTTCGTGTAGTTGATGTTGCGGTCGATCAGGTACGTGACGATGTTGTCCGGATAGCGTCGCCGACGCACCGCGTCCGCCGCTTCGCCCAACGCGTGGAAGGGCGCCTCGGTGTAGAGCAGCAACGCCTCCTCGGGCGTGATCCGCCCGCCGTCCGCGCCGCGCTGCAGGATGTCGTCGATCTCCCGGCTCACCGTCACACCCCGAGCCTACGCCGACGACGCGCCCCTTCCGGGCGGGGTGTTCATGGCTGTGATTCGCTCCGCACACCCTTGCTCCGGCTGGAACCAGCTACTCAGCTCTCGCGTACCTCGACGTGTATGCCATAGGTGTCCCGCAGCTCCGCCGCGAACTCCGGCCCCGCCCACGCGGGCACGTACGCCTGCCACCACGATCCCTCGGAGCCCCACGGCATCGGCTGCTCGGAGAGCACCGCCCGGAACCGCTCGTCCGCGGCCTCGATCCGCTCCCGGACCCACCCCATCTGCGGGAATCCGAACAACCGTGCGTCGGTCAGCATCCTCTCGATGGCGTCGCGGATGCTGAGGTCGAACCAGTACTCGTCGAGAATGTCGTGATAGCCCTCCTCACAGAACCCGACGAACTGCTCCCACCCCTCCACGTAGCTGGTCGGAAGCCGTCCCCCGGTGACCTCGGCGAACCGCTCGACGAACTCCCTGTCGTTCGGCGTCGTCACGCGTCGTAGTCGACGGTGAGCTTGTCGGTGGTCGGGCTGGACTGGCAGGTCAGCACGTAGCCGGCGGCCAGCTCGTCGGGCTCCAGCGCGTAGTTGCGGGCCATCGTGACGGCCCCGTCGACGACCTTCGCCTTGCAGGTCGAGCAGACACCACCCTTGCAGGCGTACGGCAGCTCGCCCCGCACCTTCAGCGCGGCGTCCAGCACCCGTTCCTCGCGACCCATGGTGAAGCTCGACGACCGGCCGTCCAGCACGATGGTGACCTCGGCCCCGGCGCCCACCTGGTCGACGGGACGGCGGACCGGCTCCGGCGGCGTGTCGACGTGGAACAGCTCGGTGTGCACCGCCGACTCGGGCAGCCCGCGTGCGGTCAGCACGTCCCGGACGTCGACCACCATGCCGTACGGGCCGCAGAGGAACCACTCCTCGATCAGGTCGCCCGGCACGATGGTGCCCAGCAGCCGGCCCAACCGCTCGGCGTCGATCCGACCGGAGAGCAGCGGCGACTCGCCCTGTTCCCGGGAGAGGACGTGCACCAGGTGCAGCCGGGTGGGGTGCCGGTCCTTCAGGTCGGCCAACTCCTCGGCGAACATCACCGTGTTCGCCGTGCGGTTGCCGTACACCAGGGTGAAGGTGCTGGCCGGCTCGACGGCCAGGGCGGTCGCGACCAGCGCGAGCACCGGGGTGATGCCGGAGCCGGCGACGACAGCGCCGTAGTGCCGCTCGCGGTCCGGCGCGAACGCCGTGGTGAAGGTGCCCAGCGGCGGCAGCACCTCGACGGTGTCGCCACCGCGCAGCGCCCCGCAGGCGAACGCCGAGAAGGCCCCGCCGGGGATCTCCCGCACCCCGATCCGCAACCGGCCGTGCCGGGCCAGGTCGTCGGGGGTGGAGCAGATCGAGTACGACCGGCGCACGTCCGCGCCGTCCTCCGCGGCCCGCCGCACGGTCAGGTGCTGGCCCGCCCGGAACGCGAAGGTCTCGCGCAGTTCTTCGGGTACGGCGAAGGTCACCGCCACGGAGTCGTCGGTGAGCCGGTCGACGGCGGCGACGGACAACGGGTGGAAGACCGGCCGGCGGCGAACCGGGCGGGTGATGGTGACAGTCACAGCGCCTTCAGGTGGTCGAAGGGTTCGGAGCACGAACGGCACCGCCACAACGCCTTGCACGCGGTGGAGCCGAACCGGCTGACCTGCTCGGTCTCCGGCGAACCGCACTGCGGGCAGCGGACCGCGAGCGTCAGCGACACGACGCCGGCGGGGCGCACCGGGGCCGGCGGGGCGATCCCGGCGGCGGCGAGCTTGGCCCGCCCACCCTCGGAGATCCAGTCGGTGCTCCACGGTGGGCTGTAGACGGTCCGGACCTCCGCGTCCGGGTGGCCGGCAGCGGCGAGCGCGCGACGGATGTCGGCCCGGATCACGTCCATCGCCGGGCAGCCGGTGTAGGTCGGGGTGATGGTGACGGTGACCCGACCACTGGCCGGATCCTCCTCGACCGCGCGCAGGATGCCCAGCTCGTCGATGGTGATGACCCGGATCTCCGGGTCCACCACTGACGCGACAGCGCTCCTCGCGCTCACCGTGCCCCCTTCGTTCGCGACTGCGGGGCTCCGCTGCGCTGCACTCCTCGCGCTCACCAACGCGCTCCGGGGTGGGCGCGGTGCAGCACCTGCATCTCGGCGAGCAGATAGGCCAGGTGCTCGGTGTGCACCCCGGCCCGCCCGCCGGCCGGGGCCCATGCGCTGTCCGGCTGGGTGAGCGTCGCCTCGGCCAGCACCGGGCCGACCACCTCGTCGAACGCCGGCCGCAGGGTGGCCGGGTCGACCGGCGCCGCCGGGTCCGCGGCGAACAGCTCATGGGTGTACGGCCACACGTGGTCGACGGCCGCCTGCATCCGACGATGCGACTCCTCGGTGCCGTCACCGAGCCGCTTCACCCACAGCGCGCCGTGGTCCAGGTGGTACGCAGACTCCTTGCGCGCCTTCGCGCCGATCGCGGCCAACCGCTCGTCGGCACAGGAGGCCAGCGCCGTGTACAGCGGCAGTTGGTACGCCGCCAGGAAGAACAGCTTCGCCATCGTCACCGCGAAATCGCCGTTGGGCAGCTCGACCAGGAGCGCGTTGCGGAACTCGCGGTCGTCGCGCAGGTACGCCAGCGCGTCCTCGTCGCGCCCGGCGCCCTCCAGCTCGCCCGCGTACGACAGCAGCAGACGCGCCGCGCCGAGCTGGTCGAGGGCGATGTTGGCCAGCGCGATGTCCTCTTCCATCTCCGGCGCGCGGGTGGTCCACTCGGCCAGCCGCTGGGCCGCGACCAACGCGTCGTCAGCGAGAGCGAGGGTGAAGTCGAAGGGCCCGTTCACGCCGTCACCCCGCGGTGCTGGCTGGTTCGCTCGCTTGGCTCGCTCACAGGTGGGCCACCCCGTCCGGCACCTCATAGAAGGTGGGGTGGCGGTAGACCTTGTCGGCGGCCGGGTCGAAGAAGGAGTCCTTCTCGTCCGGGCTGGACGCGGTGATCGCGCCGGCCGGCACCACCCAGATCGACACGCCCTCCTGGCGGCGGGTGTAGAGGTCGCGGGCGTTGCGCAGGGCGAGCTCGGCGTCGGGCGCGTGCAGGCTGCCGACGTGCGTGTGCGACAGCCCGCGCCGGGCCCGCACGAAGACCTCCCACAAAGGCGAATGACTCGTCATGCCAGTCTGCTCGGCTTGCTCGCTACGCTCGCTCACGCGGCCACCGTCTCCTTCTGTCCCGCCCGCTTCGCGGCGTACGCCGCGGCGGCCTCGCGTACCCAGCTGCCGTCGGCGTGCGCGGCCCGGCGGTGGGCCATCCGCTCCCGGTTGCACGGCCCGTTGCCGGAGATCACCTGCATCAGCTCGTCGTAGTCCGGCTGGGTGTAGTCGTACGCCTGCCGCTCGTCGTTCCAGCGCAGGTCCGCGTCGGGGATGCGCAGCCCGAGGATCTCGGCCTGCTGGACGCACATGTCGACGAAGCGTTGCCGCAGATCGTCGTTGGAGAAGCGCTTGATCTTCCAGGCCATCGACTGGGCGGAGTGCGTGGAGTCGCCGTCCGGCGGGCCGAACATGGCCAGCGACGGGTACCACCAACGGTCCACCGCCTCCTGGGCCATCGCCTGCTGCTCTGGGGTGCCGTGCGCCAGGGTGTGCAGGATCTCGTAGCCCTGCCGCTGGTGGAACGACTCCTCCTTGCAGACCCGGATCATGGCGCGGGCGTACGGGCCGTAGGAGCAGCGGCAGAGCGGCACCTGGTTGACGATCGCCGCGCCGTCCACCAGCCACCCGATGGCGCCCACGTCGGCCCAGCTGAGGGTGGGGTAGTTGAAGATCGAGCTGTACTTCTGGCGGCCGTCGAGCAGCAGCTGGACCAGCTCGTCGCGGCTGATGCCGAGGGTCTCGGCGGCGGCGTAGAGGTAGAGGCCGTGACCCGCCTCGTCCTGCACCTTGGCCAGCAGGATCGCCTTGCGCTTGAGCGACGGCGCCCGACTGATCCAGTTGCCCTCCGGCTGCATGCCGATGATCTCGGAGTGGGCGTGCTGGGCGATCTGCCGGATCAGCGTCCGCCGGTAGGCGTCGGGCATCCAGTCGCGCGGCTCGATCTTCTGCTCGGCGTCGACCACCTCGGCGAAGTAGGCCGCCAGGTCCTCGTCCGGCGCCGGCCCGCCGCGCCGCCCACGCGCCGCCGCTGCCCGCAGCTCGGCCTCGGCGGCCTCGACCTCGCCCAGCAGGCCGCCGGGCGCCTCGTCCGGTGCGCCGTTCGGGGCGGAGAAGTCGTTGCCATACATGAGGCTAAGTGTTACAGCTTGCGCCCCGTTGCACCAGGGGGTGTAACAGGAATCCGAGCATCCCATCTGTAAGCAGATGAGTGCTTTGCGCTACCTCGACGCCCCCGCGCCGCCGTGACGTAGGCCACGAAACAAACGTGAAGCACTGCAAAAACCTCATACCGACCCCATATCCCGCCTTTATCCCAGGTTGCCTAGTGTCGAACCCTGGCGGTCGGCCGGTCCGGACGTAGACTTCTGCCGGACAACCGATCGGCTGTCGCGCATCGACATCTCCACAGAGGCCTCGTCCCCCGGCCTCGGCGATCGCACCCGATTCGTCCCGACGACAAGCCGGTCCCCCCGGCCCTGACACCTGGAGTTCACCCACTCATGCGATCTCGCGTGACCCTGGTGCTCGCCATCACGGCAGTCGTGCTCGGCGGCGTCCTGCTGGTCCCCACCGCGTACGCCCGACTCGCCAGCGACGACAGCGGCGGAGGCGGCGGAGGCGGTACGTCGAGCGTCGCCGCGCCCGCGCCCAGCCCACCGCCACCACCCACCCTGGCGGCTGGTCCGGTGTCGGTGAGCTTCAAGGGTGAGTTCTTCTCGTGGGCTCTGCTGGACCGGAAGACGGGCAAGATCTCCGGGTCGCCGAACATGACCGCGACCAGCACCACCGAATCGATGATCAAGGCGTGGATCGTCTCCGACTACCTGCGGCAGCTCGGCGACAGGGAGCCGCCCGCAGCGATGAAGGAGATGGCCCGACTCGCCATCGTCGACAGCAACGACGGGGCGGCCAACAAGGTCCACGCCGCCGCGGGCGGCTCCTACAAGCCCTCGTCGAGCAGCATTCCCGACGCGGTGATCCAGCGGGCGATCAAGATCTGCGGGCTGACCGACACCAAGCGCGGCAACGTCAAGCCGTACACCGGCTACTGGAGCTTCACCCGGATGTCCCCCCGCGACGCGGCCCGGGTCGGCGACTGCATCGCCGACGGTAAGGCCGCCGGCCCGAAGTGGACCAAGTGGGTGCTGGACCAGATGAGCAAGGTCAGGGGCACCACCGCGGCCAAGGACCAACGGTCAACGTCCGGCGGTGGTCGCTGGGGGATCATCGACGGTCTGCCGAAGTCGATCACCTCCCAGGGCCCGGTCAGCATCAAGAACGGCTGGACCCCCATCTACGGCGACGGCAACTGGCACGTCAACTGCCTCGCCGTCACCAGCAAGTGGAGCCTCGCGGTGATGCTGCGCTACCCGATCAGGACCGGTCTGGACTACGGCGCGAAGGTCTGCGCCAGTGTGGCCACCCAACTGGTCACTCCGCAGCCGGGCGCCGCGCTCAAGGTGCCGCAGCAGCCGGTCGGGAAGCTCTGATGGCCGGCAACCGGCGGGTCGACCGGCGCGACGGCGGCGAGGCCTCCCCGATTCGGCTGATCGCCGTCGCGGTCATCCTGATCGGGCTGGTGCTGGTGTCGCTGCGGCTGCTGCCCGGGTCGCCGTTCGAGTCGTCCGCCGCCGCCAAGTGGGGCGACGCCGGCTCCGGCACGAGCGACCGCCCCACCGGCGCCGGCACCGACCGCAGCGCCCGCCAGCCGTCCTCGCCGTCGCCGAGCCCCAGCCCGTCGCTGGAGCCGCTGCCATTCGTGGCGAAGGACCTCGATCTCGACATCGAGGGCTGGTACTCCTGGAGCGTCCTCGACCGCCGGACCGGAAAGATCATCGGTTCGAAGAACATGGGCGAGACCAGCACGACCGCCTCGATGATCAAGTCCTGGATCGTCGCCGACTACCTGCGCCGCGCGGCCGACGCCGGCCAGACCCCGAGCGACGCGAAGCTGGCCGACGCGACGCGGATCATCCGGGACAGCGACAACACCCGGGCCGAGCAGTTCTACAACCTGGTCGGCCGGGACGACTCGATCAAGCGGCTGATCTCCATGTGCAAGCTGACCGACAGCAGCGTTGCCCCCGACGGCGGCTGGAGCCGGACGGCGCTCTCCCCCCGGGACACCGCCCGACTGGGCAACTGCATCGCCACCGGCACCGCCGCCGGGCCGAAGTGGACCAAATGGCTGCTCAACGAGATGAAACTGGTTCGCGGCGCCGGCGACTTCGGTATCCGCAAGGCCTTCCCGGCGGCCGAGCAGAAGACGATCGCCATCAAGAACGGGTGGATCGACCGGACCAGGGAGCAGGAGATGCACATCAACTGCCTGGCCATCGGTGACACCTGGACGATGGGCGTGATGGTCAAGTACCCGATCAACATGGGCTACGACTACGGCATGAAGAACTGCGAGAAGATCACCGAGGCACTGCTCCGCCCCGGCACCTGAGTCGCTCAGCTGACGCGAGCCGCTCTGGCCTGCGAGCCTGGATTGCGCCGGGCCCGGCGTTCTGACGGGCCCGGCGGGTGGCGGTCAGCCGGCGAAGAACTCCGGGCCGCCGTCCGGCAGCGCCGGGGCCTCGCCGATGGCGGTGGCCCGCCGGGCCCACTCGCGCAGCCCGGCGACCTGCCGGTCGCCAAGGGAGAAGTCGAGGGTCCGGAAGTACGTGGCCAGCGTCTCCGCGTCGAACGTCTCCCAGCGGGCCGCCGCCTCGGCGACCTGGTCCAGCTCCGCCAGGCAGAGGTCCCGCGAGCGCAGGAAAGCCTCGTGCACCTCCTTGACCAGACCCGGGTGGGCGGCGGCGAAGTCACGGCGGACCGCCCAGACGGCGAAGACCATCGGCAAGCCGGTCCACTCCCGCCACGCCTGCCCGAGGTCGGTGACCGTGAGGCCCTTCTGCGGTGCCTCGTAGTACGCCCGCAGCGCCACGTCCCCGATCAGCACGGCGGCGTCGGCCTCCAGCAGCATCTGCGTCAGATCCGGCGGGCAGCGGAAGTATTCGGGCCGCACGTTGTACTGCTCGGCGAGCAGCAACTGAGCCAGCATGACCCCGGTCCGTGAGGTCGAGCCGAGCGCCACCCGGGCACCGTCCAGTTCGCTGAGGGGTCGGGTGGAGACCATGTTGACCGAGAGCACCGGCCCGTCGCTGCCCACCGCGAGGTCCGGTAGGAGCAGCAACTCGTCGGCGTGCTTCAGGTACTCCAGCAGCGTGATCGGGCCGATGTCGAGGTCGCCGGCGACCAGCGCCGCGCTCAACCGGTCCGGTGAGTCCTTGTGCAGGTCGACGTCGAGCAGGGCACCGGAGCGCATCAGACCCCAGTAGATCGGCAGGCAGTTCAGGAACTGGATGTGCCCGACCCGCGGGCGTGCGATGCGCTCAGCCATGGCCCGACCGTATCCCCGGCGGCTGGCTCCGGCTCGGCGGGCCGGCCCGGAGTGGCCAAGCCCGCACTTGACGACCGTCGTACCGCGCGGGTCACGACCGGCACGAAGACCAGCACCACCAGCAGCCCGACCACACCGGCACCGGCGATCAGCGGCCGCGGCGGAACGGCCACGAGCAACGCCCCGCCGATCAGGAAGCCCGCCATCGAGCCACTCTGCACCGCCGCGCCGTAGCTGGCGTACGCCCGGGCACGCATCGCCTCCGGCACCCGCCGAGCGGTGAGCAGGTTGGCGAAGACGTTCTCGCCGCCGTTGGCCGCGCCACCCACCAACCAGAGCGGCACCAACACACCCGCCGTCGGCACCGTCGCCGCGAGCAACACCATCAGGCTGCACACGGCCAGCGTGGCCAGCACCCCACGTACCAACGCGCCGTCGTCGTCGAGCCGCCTGGCGAGCCGTACGGCAAGCCAACCGCCCGGCAGCATGCCGGCCATCCACGCGGCACTGACCAGTCCGTACGTGGTCGGCGAGCCCCCCAACGTCTCCCTGATGAAGAAGACCTCGATCACGTTGATACCGCCGATCGCCGCGATCACCACGGCGGTGCTCACCACCATGACGAGCATCAACGGGTCGCGGCGCAGCCGCCACTCGCTCTCCGTACCCCCGGGGTTTGCCCCGCCGCCCGAGACGGCCCGGCTGCCCGCGGCGGCCTCGCTGCTGGCGGCGGCCGGGCTGGCGGCGGTCTCGTTACTCGCGGCGGCCGGGTTGGCGACGGCCACGCTGCTCGCGGCGGCCGGGTTGGCGACGGGCCGCCGGCCGCCGCGTCGGGTCCGCAGCAGCAGGCCCGCGACCACGAGCGCCAGGTAGGTCGCGGCGTCGAGAAGCAGCGGTACGCGGGTGCCGAACTGCCCCACCAGCAGGCCGGCCAGCACCGGGCCGCCGAGCGCGCCGAGCGAGACAGCGGTCTGACTGATCGCGCTGGCCCGTGGCAGGTCGGCCGGACGGACCATCGCCGGCAGCAGCGCCGCGAGGCAGGGTTGCGTCACCGCGAGCCCGCAGGCCAGCAGGGCGACGAGCCCAACTACCAGGACCGGTTTCTCGACGACGGCGAGGAGCGCGCAGATCACGGCCTGCCCGAACCCGATGGTCACCAGCAGGGTACGGCTGTCCGTCCGGTCGGCGAGTCGGCCCGCGAGTGGGGCGAGCACCACGAGGGGCAGGGTGGCGGCCAGCAGCAACCCCGACACGGCCAGCCCGCCGGCACCAGCACCCTGTAGGGCCAGCGCCAAAGCGGTCGCGGCAAGAAAGTCGCCGCAGATCGTGGTGCCCCGAGCGGCGGCGGCGAGCCAGACGTCCGACCAGCGCGACTCGTCAGTTGTGAAGGACATACTTCGAAAATAATGCTTCACAACTGGTTCATGCAAGCCTGGCTATGCCAGCGGCACCGTCCGATACTGCACAGCGACCGTGCGCGCCCCCGGCGGTGGGTTTTGCCGCCGTCGCGGGTGGTACGGCCGGAGCACCGCCAGCACCGCCTCGTTCACCTCGGCCAACTCCTCGGCGGTGAGCAGCAACAGCGTGTCGCTGAACAGGGCCTTGTCGTACCACTCGGCCGGCTCGTCCCCGGCGCGCCGCAACCAGTCCCGGGTCCGCTCCATGGCCCGGACCGCATGCGCCTCCACCAGCGCCTGCTCGGCCGCACGCGCCTCGGGCCCGGCGTCACGACCCGCCTCGACCATCACCCCCGAACTCGGCACGCGCCACAGCCGCTCGCGCGCGTCCCCCCGGCTCGGCGCCTGCTCGACCAGCCCGAACTTCGCCAGCGCACGTAGGTGATAACTGGTTGCGCTCGGCGACAGCCCAACAATCTCGGCACACTCGGTGGCGGTCCCACCGCTCTCGCGACTGCTCAGGTACTCCATGATCGCGATCCGGGCCGGATGGGCCATCGCCCGCATCACCTGCGGGTCGCTGATCGTCATCCGGCGCGAATCGGGGCGGGCCTCGGTCATACGTCCATGATCCCGGCAGGCACCCCAACCTGCCATCACCCCCGTCCCGCTCGGACCACCTCCCGTCAGCCACGCTCGCAACCCGCGCCAGCAAGAATGCGGAGTCGACGGCGGATACCGCTTGCGCTGCGTCCGCTTGGCGGTTCCACGAGCGAGCGCGGCAGCGAGTAGGCGGCTCTAGCAGCGCGGCCCAACAGCGCGGTCCAACAGCGCCACCTGCGGACGCCTTCGGTGGGCGCGGGGAGGCGGGCATCTTCGGCGGCGCGGGCAGGCGGCCGCGGCGTGGTCGAGCGGGCGGCACGGCGTGGGCAGCGGGCGGCGCGAGCGGACAGCTCCCGATGATCGAAGAATTGGTTCCACTCATTGATCAACACCAACCCGAAGTTGTCGTACATCAGTTCTATTCTGATGTCATGTTGGAGGCGTTGGAGCAGGTGGGCGGTGCGGTTGACGACTGCGCCGAGACCGCGCTCTGGGGGCTCTCCGATGACGAGTTGCTTGCTTCTCTCGACGCGACTCAGGTGCTGGCGCAGCGGTTGGCCACCGTCCAGCTCGGTCTGGTGCGCGAGTTGGATGGTCGCGGGCTGGCGGTCACCCAGGGCGCCTCGTCCACGGCAGTCTGGCTGCGGGAACGGCTCCGGCTCTCCGGTCGCAGTGCGCGCCAACTGGTGCAGCTCGCCGCCACCATCGACGCCGCACCGCCAGCGGTGCGCGATGCGCTGCTCAGCGGTGCCATCACGGTCGAGCAGGGTCGGGTGGTGGCCGAGACGATCGCCGCCCTCCCGGTGGAAGCCGGTCCCGAAGTGGCGGACAAGGCCACCCACCTGCTGGTCACCTGGGCTGACCATTTCGACCCGACAAGCCTGAGCCGGCTTGGCGAGCGCGTCCTCACGCACGTCGCCCCGGATCTGGCTGACCAGGCTGAGCTGAAGGCTCTGGAGCGGGCCACCGAGCGGGCCGAGGCCCGCCGGCACGTCACGCTCTCCGAGCAGCAGAACGGGCAGGTACGCCTCAGCGGCAACCTCGACACCGAGACCGCGAGCCTGCTACGCGAGGCGATTGATCCGCTCTGCGCCCCAGCAGGTGAGCACGATGACCGCAGTCCTGGTCAGCGCCGCGCCGACGCGTTGGGCGAGATCTGCCGACTGGCGCTACGCACCGGTCAGCTGCCCGACAACGGCGGCGACCGTCCTCAGGTGGTGGTGACCGTGTCGCTGGACGACCTTGTCAATGGCGTACGCGCCGGAACACTGGAGACCGGTACACGCCTCACCCCAGGTGCGGTCCGCCGCCTGGCCTGCGACGCTGGCGTGCTGCCGGCTGTGCTCGGCGGCAACAGTCAGGTCCTGGACGTCGGTCGTCAGCGTCGGCTCTTCACCGGCCCGTTGCGGCGCGCGCTGGTCCTACGGGACGGCGGTTGCGCTTTTCCTGGTTGTGATCGGCCACCGAGGTGGTGCGACGGTCACCACCTCCGACACTGGGCCGACGGTGGGACGACGGCGCTGAGCAATGCCGTGCTGCTCTGCGGCTACCACCACCGGTTCATCCACCGCGGCGACTGGGCAGTCCGTATCGCAGCGGACGGCCGACCCGACTTCCTTCCGCCCAGCTGGCTCGACCCGCTGCGCACCCCACGTCGCAACCTCTACCACCTGCGCTGCTGATAACGCCGACCACGCCCACCCGCCGCCCGAGACCGCACCCGTCGACCCGCATCCCACGACCATGCGCACGAGCCGGCGCGGGGACGCACAAGCCGGCGCGGGGCACTAGCGCGCCCGCACGGGGCGCGGGCGCACAGGCCGGGCGCAGCGCGGGCGCGGGGCGCGGACGCGGGGCACACAGGCGGTGCGCGGACGCGGTGCGCGGACGCGGTGCGCGGACGCGGTGCGCGGACGCGGTGCGCGGACGCGGTGCGCGGACGCGGTGCGCGGACGCGGTGCGCGGACGCGGTGCGCGGACGCGGAC
>NZ_JBITGG010000002.1:261843-407808 GCF_044456765.1 Micromonospora sp. NPDC050784
CGCGGTGCGCGGACGCGGTGCGCGGACGCGGTGCGCGGACGCGGTGCGCGGACGCGGTGCGCGGACGCGGTGCGCGGACGCGGTGCGCGGACGCGGAACGGCACCCGACCTCGGCGCCGCGCCCATCTCGACGCCGCGCCACCCTTCAACACGCCACTCACCGGCTCCCGACCGGGCAACACGCCGTCTCGGCTGAGTGGTCGCGTCGGTAATTCGCTGGATCCGGCGGGTTGGGGGGCGTAGGGTTGCAGGCCGCTTGACGGCCGAGGTGAGCTGCACCGGAACGGACGTCTTCGCGCCGGGCGGCCGGCCATCCGCCCCCGGACACGCGAGCGCGCAGCAGATGTGAACGATGGGACGTCAGCATGCCCGCACTTGACCTCGCCACCCAGCTCGACACCAACCTCGACGCGGACCTGGCCGCCGAACGTGCACACCTCACCACCTCGCGGGCGGCGCTGGGTCGGATGCGGGAGCGGGCCCAGGCCCTCTTCGCCACCGGTGACCAGGTAGCCGGCGACGCGTACGCGGCCGAGACGCTCGGGCGCACCCTGGCCCGTCGGGTCGCCGAGCTGGCCGACGACCCGACCACACCGCTCTTTTTCGGCCGCCTCGACTTCGCCGACGCCCCGACCAACCGCACCACCGACCTGGCGGCCACGGACAACGGAACCACCGACAGCGGAACCACGAACAGCAGGGCCAGCAGCGGGACCGCAGCCAGCAGGGCCACGAACGACGCGACCGCGCCCGACACCAGCGGTGATCATTACGGGCGGCGGTATCACGTGGGGCGGCGGCATGTCACCGACGAGCGTGGCGAGCCGTTGGTGCTGGACTGGCGGGCGCCGGTCTCCCGCTCGTTCTACCGGGCCAGCGTGCGGGATCCGCAGGGGGTGGCGGTTCGGCGGCGGTTCGGGTTCAGCAATGGTGTGCTGACCAGCTTCGAGGATGAGCGGCTGGATCGGGGCGAAGAGCTTGGTACGACCAGTCGGATCCTCACGGCCGAGATCGAGCGTCCGCGCGTCGGTCCGATGCGGGACATCGTCGCCACGATTCAGCCGGAGCAGGACGAGCTGGTCCGGGCTGACCTCGCCGACTCGATCTGTGTGCAGGGCGCGCCGGGTACCGGGAAGACGGCGGTGGGTCTGCACCGGGCCGCGTACCTGCTCTACCTGCACCGGGAGCGGTTGCGGCGGGCGGGTGTGCTGATCGTCGGGCCGAACCGGGCGTTCCTGTCGTACATCGCGGCGGTGCTGCCGGCGCTCGGTGAGGTCGAGGTCGAGCAGGCCACGGTCGAGGAGTTGATCTCCCGAGTGCCCGTCCGGGCGGTCGAGGCGCCGGCGGTGGCCGCACTCAAACACGACGTACGGATGGCGAGCGTGCTGCGGCGTGCGGTGCAGGCGCAGATCGGCACCCCGACCGAGTCGATCACCGTGTCGGACGGTTCGTTCCGGTGGCGGATCGGGCTGGAGCCGTTGCACCGGATCGTCGAGGAGACCCGCCGGGAGGGCCTGCCGTACGGCACGGGTCGGGAACGCGTCCAGGCGCGGGTGGTGAGCCTGCTGCAACGGCAGGCCGAGGCGCGGCGTGCGGAGTCGCCAAGCGATGCCTGGCTGCGTCGGATGAGCCGCTGCCGGCCGGTGCTCGACTTCCTGGACGCGGTCTGGCCGGCGCTCACCCCGGAAGGGCTGGTGCACGGCTTGTTCTCCGATCCGGCCCGGCTCGCCGCGGTGGCGGACGGGCTGCTCAGCGACGCCGAGCAGGCGCAGTTGGTGTGGGCGAAGCCGGCCCGTACCCCGAAGGCGACCCGCTGGACCGCCGCCGACGCGGTGCTGATCGACGAGGCGACCGGGCTGTTGGAACGGCTCTCCGGGTTCGGGCACGTGGTGGTGGACGAGGCGCAGGACCTCTCCCCGATGCAGTGTCGGGCCATCGCCCGGCGCAGCGAGCACGGCTCGGTCACGCTCCTGGGTGACCTCGCCCAGGGCACCGCGCCGTGGGCGGCGACGGACTGGAGGGAGTCCCTTGCCCACCTGGGCAAGCCGGACGCGGTGGTGGTGCCGTTGACGATCGGTTTCCGGGTGCCCGCCGCGGTTGTCGCGTTCGCGAACCTGCTGCTGCCGGCCCTCGCGGTGGACGTACCGCCGGCCGAGTCGCTCCGTCACGACGGCGGCCTGGACGTGCGTACGGTGACCGACCTGACCTCGGCGACGGTGGCCGAGGTGCACGCGGCGCTCGCGCACGACGGCTCGGTTGGTGTGATCGCCGCGGACGACGCGGTCGACGGCCTGCGCGCGGCGCTGGCCGAGGCCGGTGTCGAGACCGCGACCGCCGACGACGTGGCGGCCGCGGAGCGGGTCACCGTGGTGCCGGCGACGATGGTCAAGGGCCTTGAGTACGACCATGTGGTGGTGGTCGAGCCGGCCGCGATCGTCGCGGCCGAGCCACGCGGGCTGCACCGGCTGTACGTGGTGCTCACGCGGGCGGTGTCCCGGTTGGCGGTGCTGCACGTCGCGCCGCTGCCCGCCCCGCTCGTCGACGGGTCAGCCGGCTGACAGGGCCGCCGCGATCTCCCGCAGCGGGCGGCCGGGATCGGCCAGCGGCACGTGGAAGGACAGCCACGACCCGTCGGCGAAGTCGAGTCGCAGCCGCTTCCAGTTCAACCGGTACCTGCCGAACCGGGCGGCGACGGCCGTGCGCGGGACCGACCCGAGCAGTTCGATGTCGGCCTGCGCCCGTTCGTCCGCCGCCGAGCTGCAGAGCAGCCCGACGGGTGCGGTCGCGCCGAGCAGCAGCCGCTGGTCGGTGACCGCGAGCACGAGGTCCCGAAGGCCGGTGCCCTTCGCCGCCACGGTCAGGGCGTGGTGCAGCACGGACGCCTGGGAATCCGGTCGGCCTCGGCCTCCGACGCCGAAGACGAGCCAGTCGACGGCGTCGTCCGCCCGGCCGAAGGTGATGTTCGGTGACAGCACGTTGAGCAGGACACCCAGGAAGCTCGGCCGGCCCGTGGCGGGCGGGGCCGACGGCTGCGAGGGCGGCGCCGGGGTGAGGCCTCCACCCGCTCGCACCCGGGCCACCGCGCGCATCTGCTCCCCGACCGGCAGCAGTCGGGTGATCCCCTCGACGTACCGTGCCTGACGTCCGTCGACGGTCACCAGCGCCCCTCGTGGTCGGCGGACACGGACCCTCCCCTGTGGCCTGTGCGGCGGTTCGGTCGCCACGACTGACCACCATAGGCACTGCTCGCCGCGATCGGGGGGTCCGCCGGTGACGACGGGGTCACCCATCTCGACTTTGCGCTGTAAAGTAGTTTGCGTGGACCCCGACGATGATTCACCGCCCACCGACGCGGCGGCGGCGCTCCGGATGATCCAGGCTCAGCGCTCGGCGACGGCACGGCAACTCGATCCCGATGCCCGCCTGCTCTACTGGCCGTGGGGTGTCGCCTGGCTGGTCGGCTTCGGGCTGTTCTTCCTCCGGTTCACCCCCGGTGAGCAGCCGCTGGTTCAACTGCCGAGCTGGCTGCCGCTGACCGTCCTCTTCGTACTGCTGCTGGCCGCCGCCGCGGTGCAGGCGACGGCCAGGGAGCGGGCCTACGACCAGGTGACCGGTGACTCCGCCCGACGTGGCCGCTGGTACGGGTACGCCTGGGGCCTGGGATCGCTGAGCGTCTACGCCGGGCTCGGCCGGATCAGCGGGCACCTGCCGCACGACCTGGCCGCGCTGCTCTGGTCGACCACCTCCGTCGGGCTTATCGGCGCGCTGCAGATGGCCGGCGGGGCGATCTGGCTGAACCGGGACCTGTTCCGCCTGGGCGTGTGGATCAGCGTGATCAACCTGGTCGGCGCGTTCGCCGGGCCAGGCTGGCACGCACTGGTCGTGGCGGTGGCCGGCAGTGGCGGGATCCTGGTGGCCGGCGCGCTCGCCCGGCGACGACAGCGGCAGCAGCAGCAGCCGTGACCGAGCTGGATCCGGTCATCCACGCGCAGGCCCGGCTGCGGGTGGTCGCCAGCCTCTCCGCGCTCGGCGACGGCGACAAGATCGCGTTCCCCCGCCTGCAGGAACTGCTCGCGATGACCGCCGGCAACCTCTCGGTGCACCTGCGCAAACTCGAGGACGCCGGCTACGTGGAGATCAGCAAGACCCATCGTGGACGCACCCCCGCGACCCTGGTCCGGCTCAGCCGGCGAGGCCGGCTGGCGTTCGAGGAGTACACCGAAGTTATCCGCGCCCTGCTCGACCCCACCCCGTCGAAGGAGCAGCCATGATCCTCGCCCGCGCCGTCCAGGCAAGCCGCCGGTACGGCGACGTCCTCGCCCTCGACCGCGTCGACCTGGAAGTCCGGGCCGGTGAGCTGGTCGGCCTGCTCGGGCCGAACGGCGCCGGCAAGAGCACGCTGATGAACCTGCTGGTGGGCCTGCGCCGTCCCAGTTCGGGGCGGGTGGAGCTGAACGGCGGCGACCCCCGCGACCCGGCGAGCCGACGGCAGATCGGGGTCACTCCACAGGAGACCGGCCTCCCCGGCACGCTGCGCGTCGGCGAGGTCGTCGACTTCGTCTCCGCGCACTACCCCGACCCGGTGCCCCGGGCGGAACTGCTCGACCGCTTCGGTCTCGCCGACCTCGCCCGACGGCAGACCGGTGGGCTCTCCGGCGGGCAGCGCCGCCGGTTGGCGGTGGCGTTGGCGTTCGTCGGCCGGCCCCGGTTGGTGCTGCTCGACGAACCGACCACGGGCCTGGACGTGGCCGCCCGGCACACCCTGTGGGACGCGATCCGGGCGTTCCACGACGACGGTGGCACCGTGCTGTTGAGCAGTCACTACCTGGAGGAGGTGGAGGCGCTCGCCCACCGGGTGGTGGTCATCGGGCAGGGCCGGGTGCTCGCCGACGACACCGTGGACGCGGTGCGCGGCATCGTGGGCGTACGCCGGGTCAGCCTCGTCGCCGACCACCTGCCCGACCTGCCCGGGGTGGTGCGCACCGAACGGGTCGACGGTCGGCTGCACCTGCTCACCACCGACGCCGACGAGCTGGTCCGAGCGCTGGTCACGACCCAGACCCCGTTCACCGACCTGGAGGTACGGCCGACGTCCCTGGAAGAGGCGTTCCTCGCCATCACCAGCGGAGAGGCGTCTGGCGGCGACACGGCCAGCGGGGATGCGCCCGCCGGCACCGGCCGACCCACCGCCGCTGCCGGCGGCCGACCCACCACCGTCTGAGGAGGCGACCGTGCAGCTCGCCCTGGTCCACGCCCGCTACCAACTCCTGGAGATCATCCGGATTCCGGTGGCCGTCTTCGGCAGCGCCTTCTTCCCGGCCGCGGCCATGATCTTCTTCGTGGTGCCGTTCGCCGGTGACGATGCGGTCGGCGCCACCTACGCCACCGCGTCGATGGTCACCTTCTCGGTGATGAGCGCCAACATCTTCCAGTACGGCGTCGGTGTCGCCGAGGACCGCGACCAGCCCTGGAACCCGTACACCCGGACCCTGCCGGCCGGGCCGGCACCGCGGTTCGCCGGCCGGGTGCTGGCCGGCCTGGCGCTGACCTACCTCTCGCTGATCCCGGTCGTGGTGATCGGCGCGACGCTGACCGCGGCCCAGCTCACCCCGGCGGCGTTCCTGCTGGCTCTCGGCACGGTGGCCGTCATCTCGGTGCCGTTCACGCTGTTGGGGCTCGCCATCGGCTACTCGCTGCCGAGCAAGGCGGCGATCGTGGTGGCACAGGTGGTCTTCCTGCCGCTGGCCTTCGGCGGCGGCCTGCTCTCCGCGCCCGGCGACGCGCCCGGGTTCATCGAGACGATCGCGCCGTACCTGCCCACCCGGGGCGCGGCCGAACTGATCTGGGCGGCGGTGGGCGACTACGCCGTGGAGCCGCTGGCGCTGATCATGCTCGGCGTCTGGGTGGTGCTGCTCGCCGCGCTCGCCGGCTGGGCGTACCGGCGGGACGAGGGTCGCCGGTTCAGCTGACGATTCGTCCGTTTCCGCCCCGGGCCGCGGCGGGACGGTGCCAGGATTCCGGCAGGGGCCGCCGTGGCCGCCCGGGCCGAGAGGGGTCTTGACGTGAGCACCGTCCCGCCGGGTACGCCCTGCTGGGCCGACCTGGCCACCCCGGACCTGACCGACGCGCGGCGCTTCTACCCGGAGCTGTTTGGTTGGACCGGCCAGGTCACCCCGGAACCCGAGGCGGGCGGCTACACGGTCTTCCTGCTCGACGGTAAGCCGGTGGCCGGCGCCGGCCCGCCCGCGATCCCGGACCAGGTGCCGATCTGGTCGACGTACCTCGCCACCGACGACGCCGAACTGGTCGCCGGCCGGGTCGAGCGGGCCGGCGGGCAGGTCGTCGTACCACCGTTCGAGGTCTTCGACCGGGGCTGGATGGCGGTCTTCGCCGACCCGGCCGGCGCCACCTTCAGCGTCTGGCAGCCACTGGCCATGGCCGGTGCCGAGGTGTTCAACGTGCCGGGCGCGATGAGCTGGAACGAGCTGGTCACCCCGGACCCCGAGGGCGCGAAGGTCTTCTACGAGCTGGTGTTCGGTTGGCAGCCCGACGACCAGGCGGTGGGCGCGATGACGTACACCGGGTGGCGGCTCGGGACGCAGATCGTCGCCGGGATGATGCCGCCGCTGGCCGACGACTTCCCTGCCGACCTGCCCGCGTACTGGACGGTGTACTTCGCGGTGACCGACGCGGACGCCGCCGCGGCCCGCGCCTCCGAGCTGGGCGGAACGATCCTGGTCCCGCCCCGCGACATCCCGGCGGGCCGCTTCGCGGCCCTCCGCGACCCCCAGGGCGCCCTCTTCTCCGTCATCGACCTGGGCCCCTGACCCAGCGCCACTCGGGCTCAGGGGCGGGTGGGGCGGACGGGGACCACCAGGGGGCCGTGGGCACCGGGAACCACCCGGACGCTGGCCCGGTAGTGGGTGGCGAGCAGCTCCTCGGTCAGCACCTCCGGCGGAGTTCCGGCGGCCACCACCTGACCGCCGGCGAGCATCACCATCCGGTCGGCGTACTCACCGGCCAGGGAGAGGTCGTGCATCGTGGCGAGGACGGTCAGGCCGTGCTCGCGGCGTAGCTGGTCGACGAGTTCGAGCACGTCCTGCTGGTGCCCGATGTCGAGCGCGCTGGTCGGCTCGTCGAGCAGCAGCAGCGTCGCGCCCTGGGCGAGGGCGCGGGCGAGGAACACCCGCTGCCGTTCGCCGCCGGAGAGGGTGGCCAGCTCGCGACGGTGGAAGCCGGTGAGGTCCAACCGTCCCAGCACCTCGTGCACGGCGTCCACGTCGGCGGTCGACTCCCGGCCCAGCGCGGGGATGTACGGGGTGCGACCGAGCAGCACGTAGTCCAGCACCGACATGCCGGGCGGCACCACCGGGGACTGTGCCACCGTGGCCACCACCCGGGCGCGGTCCCGGCGACGCAGTGCGGCACTCGGCGTACCGAAGAGGGTGATCGCCTTCGGCGCGGGCAGCAGGCCGCCGACGGCGCGCAACAGGGTCGATTTGCCGGCGCCGTTCGGGCCGATCACGGTGACCCACTCGCCGACGGCGACGGTGAGGTCGACGCCGGTCAGGATCGGCGTGCCACCGAGGGCGACGTGCAGCCCGCGCACCTCGACGGCCGGCGCACCGGCGGCGGGCGCAACGACGGCCGGCTCGCGGCTCACGTGAGCACCCGCCGGGCGGTCCGCAGCACGAGGACGAAGAACGGGCCACCCAGCAGGGCGGTCACCACTCCGATCGGCAGCTCGGAGGGGGCGGCGACGGTCCGGGCCACCACGTCGGTCAGCGCCAGGAACGCGCCGCCGAACAGCAGTGACATCGGCAGGATCACCCGGTAGCTGGATCCGGCGAGCAGCCGGACGGTGTGCGGCACGATGATGCCGACGAAGCCGATCAGCCCGGTCGCGGAGACCGCCGCCGCGGTGCCCAGGGAGGCGGCGGCGATCAACAGGTAGCGGGTGCGCTGCGGGTGCAGGCCCAGACTTCTCGCCTCGTCGTCGCCGACCGCGAGGACGTCCAGCTCACGGCGGTGCAGCAGCACCACCACTGTGGTGAGCACGGCGTACGGCAGTACCAGCAGGACGTCGTGCCAACCGGCGGTGGCCAGCCGGCCGAGCAGCCAGGAGTAGACCGGCTGGATGCTGTCGGCGTGTCGTTGCAGGAGGTACGTCTGCCCGGCGGAGAGGAACGCGGAGACCGCCACCCCGGCCAGGATCAGCATCGCCGGTGACCCGCGTCGCCCGCCGGCCGCGCCGAGCACGTAGGTCATCGTCACGGCGAGCAGGGAACCGGCGAACGCGGCCAGCGGAATGGTCATCGGCAGCCCGGAGAGCGTGCCGTGCCGGCCGGCGCCGCCGAGGGCGATCGCCGCGGTGACCGCGAGGCCGGCGCCGGCGGCCACCCCGAGCAGGTACGGGTCGGCCAGCGGGTTGCGGAACACGCCCTGGTAGCAACCACCGGCGAGGGCGAGCAGCCCACCGACGAGCAGGCCCAGCACCACGCGGGGCAGGCGCAACTCGGTGACGATGGCGATCTCGCGCTCGGTCAGCCCGCTGTCGAGGTGCACCCCGGGAAACAGGTTGAGCAGCTCGGCGGCGACGCTGCCCGGCGGCAGGCTCACCGGGCCGAGCGACACCCCGACCACAAGCGCGACGAGCACCGCGAACAACCCCGCGACCAGCCACCGCTTGCGCAGCCCGGCGGGCCGGGCCGCGGACAGCGGCCCGGTCACCGACGGACGACGGTCACGCGGGCACCTTGGCGACCGCGTCGATGATGACCCGGAGCAGGTCGACGACCCGTGGGCCCCAGCGGGAGGCGATGTCGTCGTCGAGGGCGACGACCTGGTTGTTCTTCACCGCGGTTAGTCCGGCCCAGCCACTGCGCGCCTTGACCGTGTCGGCGCTCTGCTGGCAGCACTTGGCGTCGGCCAGGAAGACGAAGTCCGGGTCGGCCTTGACGATGAACTCCTGGGACAACTGCGGGTAGCCGAAGTTCTTGCCGTCCGCGTCGGCCGGGTCGGCGATGTTGGTCAGGCCGACCTGGCTGTAGAGCGAGCCGATGAAGGTCTTGCTGGTGGCGCTGTACAGCTCCGGGCCCAGCTCGTGGAAGTAGGTGAGCTTCTCGGCGCGCTGCGGCAGGTCCTTGACCAGCTTGGCGATGTCGTCCTTCATCCGGGTGGCGACGTCGGTGGCCTGGTCGGCGTGGCCGGTCAGCGTGCCCAGCTCGGTGATCTGCCGGTACGAGTCGTCGAGCGTGGTGGCCGCCGGGGTCTGGTACACCGGGATCTTCAGCTTGCCGAGCTGTTCGACGATCTTGTTGCGGTCGTCGGAGAGCACCACGAGGTCCGGGTTCTTACCGGCGATCGCCTCGGCGTTCGGCTGGAAGGCGGAGAGGTCGGTCTTGGGCGCGTCCGCCGGGTAGTTCGACTGGTCGTCGACGGCGGTCACCTGCGGGCCGGCACCGATCGCGAAGAGCATCTCGGTGGCGGTCGGCGACAGCACGACGATCTTCTCGGGACGCTTGTCGAGGGTGAGCGCGCCGACGGTGACCGGGTAGGCGGCGGCCGCGGTACCGGCGCTCGGCTGGTCGTCGGTCTTCTCGGCGCAGGCGCCGAGGGCGAGCGCGGTGACCGCGAGGGTCGCCGCGAAGAGCCGAGGGGTACGTCTGAACATGGGGGCCTCCTGTCGGTCGAGGAGTGTGGTGCTTCGCCGACAGGGACTTTCGTACGCCCGCCCACGAGGCGCCCTTCCTCGAGAGCGCGTATCGCGACCGATCCGTAGGCGACCTGGCTCGTCCCCACCGACCGGTGGGGCATCACAGTTGCGGGACAGCGCCGGGTTTCGTACCGGCTTCGCTGCGGACTGGTCGGTAAGACGGTAGCGCACCGCCAGGACGTGCCGGATCGATCAAGGGCCGGTCGGCAGACGTCGATTCCTCGGACACCCGCACAATGCGGGGCGGGGAGGCATATGTCCGAGATCCTGGGGTTTCGGAGCGGGTGGCGGGGCCCCGCCGGGCGGGACGGGGCCCCACCCGATCAGGAGGACGTGATGGTGACGTTGTCCACAGCCGCCTCTACCAGACTGGCTCCGGAGGCGTCGGCCGCTTCGACGAGGATGCGGACCGACTGGCCGGCGTACGGCGAGAGGTTGAGGTTCGCGACCGCCCAACTTCCGTTGCGGTTGCTGGCCGCGCCGGCCTGGGTGAGCAGCGCCGTGGTGCCGCCGTTGTGCACCACGCTGACCCGCAGGTAGTCCGCCGACGAGGCGTTCGAGCCGTGCGCCAGGTACCAGGCGAGCGAGAGGGTCAGCGTGCCGGACGACGGCAGGGTCACCGCCGGGGACCGGGCGCTGGTCACGCCGCCGTCGAGGTCGTAGTCACCGGCCGCCGAGCCGGCCAGCCGGCCGGTGACCAGGTCGTTGGATCCGGCGTACGGGGTGAGCTGCTTGGCTCCGGAGGAGGTGGTCGCCTGGGCGGCACCCCGCTCGAACGCGCCGAGGGTGGCGGTGTCGGTGCCGGCCGGGTTGATGGTCCAGCCGGTGGCGGTCTCGAAGGTGTCCGACCAGACCGTGGTGCCGCCACCGCCGCCGCAGTACTGCGCCTGCTTGCCGATGGCCCGGTACGGGCAGTCGGCGTACTCGCTGAGAATCAGCACCGCCTCCCGGTTGCGCGAGGTCTGCGCCGGAATCACCTCGTCGGGCGGGTAGAAACCGCCGCCACCGGACGAGCCCGGGTACATCTCGAAGGTGTACGCCCAGATGTTGTGGGTGGCCCACATCCAGTCGAGGCTGTCCCCGTCGGTGATGTAGAGGTCGCTGGACTGTTCCGGCGTGTAGTTGTTGGTGGCCGCCATCTGCTGACCGATGATGGCGAAGGTGTTGTACTGGTCCGCGTTCATCCCGGTCGCGGTGTTCGCCGTGGTGTAGCCGTACGGCCAGAGCACCAGCTCCGAGTACGTGTGGAAGTCGATGTTGGCCTTGATCTGCTGCACACCGCCGACCACCCGGCCGTTGACGAAGTTACGCAGCGCCTGCGTCTCGGGCGCGGAGAACGCCGACGGCCCCCGGTAGGTCTCCGACGAGGTGGTGCCCGACGAGCCGCCGCAGCATCCCCAGTTGTATGACCAGTTGCGGTTCAGGTCGGTGCCGACGTTGGACGAGCCGCTGTTGGGCTGCCGGTTCTTGCGCCAGGACCGGTACGAGCCGGTGGCGATGTCGTACTCGCTGCCGTCCGGGTTGACCGTCGGCACGATCCAGAGCTCCCGGCCGTTGACGATGTTGGTGATCCGGGAGTCACTGCCGTAGTTGTCGGTGAAGAGGTTGAGCAGGTAGATCGCCATCTCGACGGTCAGGTGCTCGCGGGCGTGCTGTTGGGAGTTGAACAGGATCTCCGGCTCGTTCTCGTCGGTGCCGACGTTGTCGGAGATCTTCACCGCCATCAGGTCGCGGCCCTCGTACGACGAACCGATGCTGATCTTGCGGGCGATCGCCGGATGGTCGGCGACGACCTGGTTCACGACGGCGGTCAGTTCCGCGTAGTCGTGGTAGTTGGAGTCGGCCGGCGGGAAGGCCAGCGCGCCGAACTCGTCGGCGCCACGCTCGGCGTTGGGCGGCGGGGCCAGCGGTTCCAGCCGGAAACCGAGCTTGCCGATCGCTGCGGCCTCGGCCGCGGTGGCCGAGATGTGCAGCACGCCGTGCTCGGAGTAGTCGATGGCGGCTCCGGTGCGGGCCACCGCGTTGCGGTCGGCGAGGGTCCGGGGCCCGAGCACCCGGTAGCCGGCGGCGGCCGGCTCGGCGGTGCGGTCCGGTGCCGGTCGGGCGGAGACCGGACCGGCGGCGACGGTGACGATGCCCAGCCCGGTGACGACAGCGAGCACCAGGACACGGCGGAGGGGGTTGGGCGTGCGGAGGGCCATGGACTACCTCCTCGATGGGCGGGAGATCCCGCTCGGTGAAGGACACTTCACCACCTGTCACATGGTCATATCAATATCGATCGCTGCCTTCGCCATCCCAGGCGGATCATCACGGCGGCAATGATTTTCCATCCATCAACATCTGGCGAAACTTCCCTCCAAGCGGAAAACTGACCAGCGACGATGCCCCCTCGACACCGCGGAGCCCCCATGGCCAGATCCCGCCTGCGCGCGGCCGCCCTCGCCGGCGTCACCACGCTCACCCTGCTCAGCACCGCCGCGCCCGCGCTGGCGGCCCACCCGCCCGCCCCCGCCCACGACGAGCAGATCACCTTTCAGGACTGGGCCGGGCCCGCCGACTGGCACCGGGGCAGCCGGGCCGGCACCCGCGTCGTGCCCGGCGCCCGCGCGGGCATCACCCTGGCCCGCCCGGCCGGCACCACCGAGTACGCCGACCCGCACACCGGCGCCACCCGCACCTGGGAGTACGGCACCTGGACCTCGCCGGTGACTCAGGTCGGATTCGACGCCACCGAGCTGATCGCCTCCTGGAACGCGGAGACCCCCGCCGGCACCTGGATCCAGGTGGAGATGCAGGGCAGCTACACCAGCGGCGACCAGACCCCGTGGTACGTCCTGGGTCGCTGGGCGTCCGGCGACGCCGACATCAAGCGGACCAGCGTCAATCGGCAGGGCGACCCCTGGTCGACGATCTGGACCGACACCTTCAGCATCGACGACGCCACCGCCGGGGTGCTGCTGCGGTCGTACCAGCTCAAACTGACCCTGTACCGCGCACCCGGGCAGAGCGCCGCCCCGGTGGTCCGCATGCTGGGCGCGATGAGCTCCACCGTGCCGGACCGGTTCACCGTCACGCCGAGCGCCGGGCACATCGCCTGGGGGCGGGAGCTACCGGTGCCGCGCTACTCGCAGAACGTGCACGCCGGGCACTACCCGGAGTACGACGGCGGCGGCGAGGCGTGGTGCTCGCCCACCTCCACCGAGATGGTGGTCGAGTACTGGGGTCGCAAACCGTCGGCGGCCGACACCTCCTGGGTGGACCCGACCTACCCCGACCCGACGGTCAACCACGCCGCCCGGATGACCTACGACTACGCGTACGACGGCGCGGGCAACTGGCCGTTCAACACCGCGTACGCGGCCAGCTTCCCCGGGCTGGAGGGTCGGGTGACCCGGTTGCACTCGCTCGACGAGCTGGAGCGTTTCATCGCCGCCGGCATCCCCGTCGTGACCAGCCAGTCCTTCCTCGCCAGTGAGCTGGACGGGGCGAACTACGGCACCTCCGGGCACCTCTTCGTGGTGGTCGGCTTCACCGCCGACGGCGACGTGATCGTCAACGACCCGGCCTCGTCCAGCAACGACGTGGTGCGCAACGTCTACAAGCGTGCGCAGTTCGAGCAGATCTGGCTGCGGACCAAGCGCACCAACGCCAGCGGCGGTGTGTCCGGCGGCTCCGGCGGCATCGCGTACCTGATCAAGCCCACCACAAAGCCCTGGCCCAAGGTCCCCGGCTCCACCAACTGGTAACGCCCACCCACCTGCGTGAGCACGGGTTGATCAAGAGGTTTGCGTCACCGGGAGCCGTCCTGGTGACGCAAACTTCTTGATCAACGCTCGGTGTCGGGGGCCTGGGTGGGGGGGTCGGGGGTGGGGTTTGGGGTGGGGTCGGTGGGGGTTTGGTCTTCGCCGGCCAGGGCGGAGCGGAGGCGTTCCTTCTCGGTGCGGCGGCGCTCGGCCGCCTCGGCGATCTCCCCGGCCATCTCGTCGCGCCAACCACGCAGCAGGAAGAAGGAGAGCGCGGCGGAGAACACCAACGCCAGCATCAGCTTCAGGAACACGTTCATGTCGATCAGCCAGAGACCCGCCAGCACGGCGACGAACAGCCCGATCCGGCCCAGCGTGTACTTGAGCGCGGCGCTCACCTGCACCACTCCGTTCTCTCCGTCGCCCGCCACTGCCGGCGGAAGGGTCGAGCCGCCCGGCGGGCGGTCGTGGTCAGCCGGTCCGGCGGGCCAGCCAGCGGACGCCCGGGAACCAGAGGGCCGCGTACGCCACGGTGAACGCCCCCGCCGCCAACGCGCCGGAGAGCAGCGGAGGCAACCCCGCGCCCAGACCGGCGATCAGCAACCCCGCGAACACCCCGACGGCGGCAGCGACCACCGCCGCCACCACCCGAGCCGCGCCGAACTCCCAGGCCCGGAAGTCGTCCCAGAACAGCCAGGCCGGCAGGATCACCGCCAGCCAGCCGTTGGTGTGCCCGAAGTCGCCGGCGCCGATCGAGGCGAACGCCCAGTCGAACAGCACCAACGCGAGCACGCCGATGACCAGGCCGGCCAGGCACACCCCGAGCAGGTCGCCCAGGGTACGGATGCGGCCCTCGGCGTCCCGGCGGGGAAACCCGCTCTGCTGCTCAGATCCTCGTTGCTCGGTCATCGACTGCGAGGGTACGTGGTGGCTCAGGCCCAGACCTGCTGCGGCTCGGCGCGCCGCTCGGCCAGCGACGGGGCCTTGTCGTACTCCCGGACCACGTTGTAGCGGGTGTCCCGCTCGACCGGCTGGAAGCCGGCGTCCCAGATCAGGTGCAGCAGGTCGTCGCGGTGCATGGTGTTCGGGGTGCCGTACGAGTCGGCGTCGTGCGTGATCTTGTATTCGACGACGGAGCCGTCCAGGTCGTCCACGCCGAAGTTCAGCGAGAGCTGAGCCACCGACAGCCCGTGCATCACCCAGAAGTTCTTCAGGTGCGGCACGTTGTCGAAGAGCAGCCGGGAGACGGCGAACGTCTTCAGCGACTCGGCCGGCGAGGCCATCGTGGTACGCGCCTGGATCCGGTTACGGATCTTGCCGTCCGCCGAGTCGACGAAGTCGTGCTGGTAGCGCAGCGGGATGAAGACCGCGAAGCCACCGGTCTCGTCCTGCAACTCGCGCAGCCGCAGCACGTGGTCGACGCGGTGCCGGGGTTCCTCGATGTGGCCGTACAGCATGGTCGCCGGGGTCTTCATGCCCTTGCTGTGGGCCAGGGCGTGGATGCGCGACCAGTCCTCCCAGTGGCAGGCGTGGTCGACGATGTGCTGCCGGACCTCCCAGTCGAAGATCTCCGCGCCACCGCCGGTCAGCGACTCCAGGCCGGCGTCCATCAGCTCGTCGAGGATCTCGTCGGCGCTCAGGCCGCTGATCTTCTCGAACCACTGCACCTCGGTCGCCGTGAAGCACTTGAGCTTGACGTTCGGCAGCGCCGCCTTCAGCTCACGCAGCACCTTCGGGTAGTAACGCCAGGGCAGCGTGGGGTGCAGGCCGTTGACGATGTGCAACTCGGTGAGCTGCTCGTCCTCCATCTCCTTGGCCTTGCGGACCGCCTCGTCGATGCGCATCGTGTACGCGTCCTTCTCGCCCGGCTTGCGCTGGAACGAGCAGTACGCACAGGACGCCGAACAGACGTTGGTCAGGTTGAGGTGCCGGTTGACGTTGAACATCACCCGCTCACCGTTCAACTCGGTGCGCTTGTGGTGCGCCAGCCGCCCCAGCCAGGTCAGGTCGTCGCTCTCGTAGAGGGCGACCCCGTCCTCCCGGGTCAGCCGCTCACCGGCGTACACCTTCGCTTCGAGCTCACGCTTGAGTCCGGCGTCCATGGCACGTCCCTTCCACCTGCGGTCCGGATCGAGCGTACGTCGCGGCGCCGACCGGCCCGGCGGCACGGTCGGCGGCAGCGACCCACTTCACCAGACTCTCAGCCTCCCGTAACCCGGCAACGCATCGACATGAGTGGCGAGGTGCGGTAGTAACAAGGTGGGGCGGAACACACACACTGGTACCGTCCCGACGGTCGCGCCCACCGAGCGCGGCGACGAGCGGTTGGACGGGGAGCGGCATGGTCTACAGCGGGCTTGGGCGACGGCAGCGACGACGGAGCCCGGTGATCTCGCCGGTTCTGCGTCCGAAGCTCTGGGCCGCCCTGCTCGGCGCGATCGCCGCAGCCGTACTGGCCACCCCCGCGTACGCGGAGCCCGGCGTGCCGACCACGGTGCCGGACACCGGCTCGCGCCCGGCGGTCACCGGCTCGCTTCAGCTGCCTGGCGGCGCACCGGTCGCCGGTGTGCCCGCCCCGCCGGTGGTCAACGTCGGCAACGGTCCACTGGCCGCCGCGATCTCCGCCGGCGAGGTCCAGGTCGGCGCGCTCGGCGAGGCGTTGCTGGTGAGCCGGCAGAAACGCGTCGACGCGCAGGCGCAGCTCGACGCGGCCGGCAAGGCGCTGGCGACCGCACAGGACGCCCTGCTCCGCGCCCAGCAGACCGCTGACACCGCCGCCGCCGAGGCCGTCAAGGCAGCCGCCGCGCTGCCGCCGGGCGAATTCGCCGAGGACATCCGCGGGCTGAGCCGCCTCCAGGCGATCACCCGTGGCGAGAAGGTCGACGGCGGCACCACCGGGGTGGCCGGGGAGCTGTCCCGGGCCCGCGCCGGTGAGCAGGCCGCGTACCAGAAGCACACCGAGGCCAAGGCGCTGCTCGCCGCCGCCGAGGCGGAGTTCGCCTCGGGTGAGAGGGCGCTCCGTACCGCCGAGGCGAGCCTGCTCAAGCTGCGCCGGGACAACGCCGCCGCGCTGATCGAGATCGAACGCCAGCAGGAAGCCGCCGAGCAGCAGATCGGCGCCGGCTACGTCTCCAACCAGAGCATCAGCGGCATGGCCGCGCACCCGCGGGCACTGGCCGCGGTCCGGTACGCGCTCGCCCAGCTCGGCGACCCGTACAAGTGGTCCGAGGAGGGGCCGGACCAGTTCGACTGCTCCGGCCTGATGTGGGCGGCGTACCGGTCCCCCGGCGCCGACTACTTCGACCTGCCCCGGGTCTCCCGGGACCAGTACGCCGCCACCCGTTCCCGCACCGTTTCGCAGAGCGCACTGCTCCCCGGCGACCTGCTCTTCTTCGCCTCGGGCAGCAGCTGGACGACGATCCACCACGTCGGCATGTACATCGGCAACGGCAAGATGGTGCAGGCGCCCACCACCGGCGACGTCGTCAAGATCTCGGTGGTCGGCTGGTCCCGGCTGTACGCCGCCACCCGGGTGATCGGCGCGGTGCCGGCACCGGTAGTGACCAACCCGACCCCGCCCGTCTCGCCCCCGAAGCCCACGCCGTCGCCCACGAAGACCACCAAGCCGACGCCCACGCCGACGCCCACGAAGACCACCAAGCCGACGCCCACGCCGACGAAGCCAACGCCGCCGACGAAGCCAACGCCGACGCTGACGACCAGCCCGACGCCCAAGCCGTCGATCACCCCGAGCAGCACCCCGGGCAACACCCCGACGACCCTGCCCTCGGCACCGAGCAGCGCGCCGACCAGCGCGTCTCCGACGACCACGCCGAAGGCCAGCACGAGCGCGACGGGCAGTGGCAGCGCGACGGGCAGCCCCAGCACCGCGGGCTGATCCGCCACGACCGGCTCCGGCTGTCCGCTCGGCAAGATCTGTGGCACCGTGACAACCAGGCACATCCGACTCGACGTCACGGGTTCGGGTGCGAGCATGGCGCGGAGGGCGGAAATGGCCGAGCAGAACGATCCGGCGGAGACTGTCGACCCCGTGGTCGACCAGGCCGGCCCACCAGGGCCGGAAACCCCCGACCCGGTGGCCGCCAGCGACACCAGCCCGGCCGACGCCAGCCCGGCCGCCGGCGACACCAGCTCCGCTGACAGCGGCACGGCAGCGGACGTCGCGGAGGCCTCGACCGACGCCGATGACGACGTACCCGCCGGCGACGACGAGCGCCAGAGCCCGGCCGCCGCACCGGTACGCGCACGCGCCAGCGTCGTGACCGCCGGGGCTTCCCGCGGTGACCTGCCGGCAAGCGCTCCGGCCACCGCGACCACCTACCGTGCCACCGGCTCGGCCAGCCCAGCCGACGTGTCGTTGCCGGCACAGCGGAACGACTCCCCCGCGCCGGCCCGGGCCAGCGCCACCGTTCCGAGCAGCAGCCGGGGCACGGCCGACGCCCTGGGCACCCCGGACCTCCGCGAGCGCACGCCCGCCGTCTACCGAGCCGCGCCGGTGGGCGCCGAGCCGGAGCCGGCCCAGCCCTCGACGCCGTCGACCCCGGAGCCGGAGCCCGCGCCACCCGGTCCCGGGCCGACCCAGCCGTCGCCACCGGAACCGGAGCCCGCACCCGCCCCGGGTCCGTACCCGCCCGGTCCGGTGCCGACGCCGGGCCCCGGGCCCACGCCGCCGCCCGGTCCGGTTCCGCCCGTACCGGGCCCACCCACCCCACCGCCCTCGCCGGTGCCGCCCATGCCCGGCCCGCCGTCGCCGCCCGTCCCGAGCCCGCCGCTGCCGCCACCCGGTCCGCCGGTTCCGGCACCACCGGCCCCGCCCGGCCCGATGCCGGCACCGCCGTTTCCGCCGCCGCCGGCGATGACCGACACGCCCGGCGTACGCGCCAGCGCGTCGGTCTCCGCACCGCCGGCCGGGTGGCCGTCCACCTCCGGTGCGACTCGCCCGACGTCCGGTGCCGGTTGGACCGGGGCAGCCGCGCCGCCGGTGGTGCCCGCGCCGGCGCTGCCGAGCTGGCCACCGTCCACCGCCGGGGCGTCTTCCTCGACCCGGAACAGCACCGGAAACTCCCGAATGTCCGCGCCGCCGAGCAGCCCACCGGCTGGTTCCGCCGGACGGGACGCGGCCGGCGCCCGTGGTGGGCGGCACGACGGCGGCTCCGACCTGGCCGGCACGGTCTACGGCAACGGCGAGGGGGCCGGCTTCACCACCATCGCGATACCCGCCAACGCGGTGGAGACGTCCGGCTCGCTGACCGGGCACATCCTGGCCCAGGGCTGGGCGGACACGCCGGCCGAACGGTCCCGTAACACCCGGGTGATGATCGTCCTGGCCGCCGCTCTGGGGCTGCTGGTGGCGATCAGTGTCATGGTCGTTCTGCTGGCCGGTGACGCTCTGGACGGTCTGGTGGGCAGCGTGCTCAACGGGTGAGCGAGCGAGCGTCGGCGATGGTGAGTCCGCCCACTACCGTCGGTCAACCGGCTGGCGGCTTCGCCAGACCGCCGTACACTGGGCGAGATCACTGACCCGGCGCGCGTGGTGTGCGCCCCTGGGCGATCTTGCGGGCGATCCGGCGGTACAGCCGCGGCAGGCCATCGCGAAGATGCGCCCCGCTCGAAAGGTTTTTGTTGACCACCTCTGCTGACCCCAGCACCGTTACGTCCGTTTTCAACTCAGTCCCGGCGGTCGACACCGCTCGGGAGCAGCTCGACGTCGCTCCGAGCGAGGCCGGCACCGCGCCGGTGGCCACGGCGCAGGCCGAGCCGACCGAGACCACCGAGCCGATCAGCTTCGCCGCTCTCGGCCTGCCCGACCCGCTGGTCCGCGCACTGGCGCAGCAGGGCATCACCAGCCCGTTCGAGATCCAGCGGGCCACCGTTCCGGACGCGCTCGCCGGCCGTGACGTGCTGGGCCGCGGGCAGACCGGTTCGGGCAAGACGCTCGCCTTCGGTCTGCCGATGATCGCCCGGCTGGCCACCCGCAACCGGGCCCGGCCGATGCGTCCGCGCGCCCTGGTCCTGGTGCCCACCCGCGAGCTGGCCATGCAGGTCAACGACGCCCTGGTGCCGCTGGGCAAGTCCGTCGGCATCTTCCTCAAGACCGCCGTCGGCGGCGTTCCGTACGACCGTCAGATCGACGCGCTGCGCCGCGGCGTGGAGATCATCGTGGCCACCCCGGGCCGGCTCGGCGACCTCATCGAGCGGGGCATCTGCCAGCTCGACGACGTCGAGGTCACGGTGCTCGACGAGGCCGACCAGATGGCCGACATGGGCTTCCTGCCCGAGGTGACCGACCTGCTGGCGAAGACGCCGGCGAACGGTCAGCGGCTGCTCTTCTCGGCCACGCTGGACGGTGACGTCGACGCGTTGGTCAAGCGGTTCATGACCGACCCGGTCACCCACTCCACCGCGCCGTCCACCGCCTCGGTGTCCACCATGGACCACCACATGCTGTTGATCCCGCCGCACGAGAAGTTCCCGGTGGCGGCCTCGATCGCCGCCCGGGATGGCCGGACCATGGTCTTCGCCCGTACCCAGCTCGGGGTGGACCGGCTGGTCGAGCAGCTCGCGGCCGTCGGCGTACGCGCCGGTGGGCTGCACGGCGGCAAGACCCAGCGGATGCGCACCAAGACGCTTGCCGAGTTCCGTGAGGGCCGGATGAACGTGCTGGTCGCCACGGACGTGGCGGCCCGGGGCATCCACGTCGACGGGGTCACCCTGGTGCTGCACGTCGACCCGCCGAAGGACCCCAAGGACTACCTGCACCGCGCGGGGCGTACCGCCCGGGCCGGCGAGTCGGGCGCGGTCGCCACGCTGGTGCTGCCCAAGCAGCGCCGCACCACCCTGGCGATGATGGAGAAGGCCGGCGTCGCGCCGGCCGAGACCCGGGTCCGGGTCGGCGACGCGGCGTTGGCCGAGCTGGTCGGCGCCCGCGAGCCCAGTGGCGTTCCGGTCCGCGTCGAGGCGGAGCCCCGGGGCTACGGCGACCGCTCCGGCGGGTCGCGCCGGTTCGACGACCGGGCCGGGGGCCCGCGTCGGTTCGGTGACCGCACCGGAGGCGAGCGCCGCTACGGCGACCGCCCGCAGGGCGACCGGCGCTTCGGTGACCGGCCGACCGGCGAGCGTCGGTTCGGCGACCGCCCGCAGGGTGACCGCCAGTACGGCGACCGGCCGCAAGGTGACCGGGGCTACGGCGACCGCCCGCAGGGCGAGCGCCGTTACGGCGACCGGCCCACCGGCGAGCGGCGCTTCGGCGACCGCCCGCAGAGCGACCGCGGCTACGGCGACCGCCCACAGGGCGACCGGGGCTACGGCGACCGGCCCACCGGCGAGCGGCGCTTCGGCGACCGCCCGCAGGGCGACCGGGGCTACGGCGACCGACCGCAGGGCGAGCGCCGTTACGGCGACCGGCAGCAGGGCGACCGCCCGCAGGGCGAGCGTCGGTTCGGCGACCGGCCGCAGGGCGGTGACCGGGACGGTCGGGGCGACCGGCCCACCGGCGAGCGGCGCTTCGGCGACCGACCGCAGGGTGAGCGGCGCTTCGGCGACCGGGACGCTCGGGGTGGTTTCCGCCCGGAGAGCCGGGTCCGGGACGACCGGCCGCGCGACGACCGGCCCCGCGACGACCGGCCGCGTGACGATCGGCCGCGTGACGATCGGCGCGGTTTCGGCGGGCGACCGGCGGCGCGTACCCACTGATTGATCCACCGAACGCCGTCGCGAAGCTCAGGCTTCGCGGCGGCGTTCGCGCATGCCCTGCCGATGCCGATCCGGTCGCGTAACGTCCGGCTCATGCCGACCATGCCGAAGTCGATCTTCTGGTCCCGGACGGACACCGCCGGCAGCGAGCAGGTTCTGCTCGACGACGGCCACGGGTTGGCGGCCCGGGGCACCCTGCTCGCCGTGGACCCGATCCCGTGGACCGCCCGCTACCAGCTGACCACCACGCCGGACTGGGCCACCAGCCGGGTCGAGGTCGAGGCCGAAGGGCTCGGCTGGCTGCGCCGGGTGACCCTGGAGCGGGCCACGGGCCGGTGGCGGGTGACCACCGCCGAGCAGGGCAACCTGGACGCGGCCCTGGTCGCGGCCGGTCACCCCCGGGCCGGTCTGCCCGGCACGGATGACCCGGACCGACTGGCCGACGCGCTCGACGTCGACCTGAGCGGTTCGCCGCTGTTCAACACCCTGCCGGTCCACCGGCTCCGGATGGCGGCCGAGGCGGCCGATGTGGCACACCGGATCACCGTCGCCTGGGTGCTGCTGCCCGGCCTGGAGGTGGTGCCGGCCGAGCAGATCTACACCGGGCTCGGGCCGGGTCGGGTGCGCTTCGCCAGTGGCACCTTCACGGCCGACATCGACCTGGACGACAGCGGCTACGTGGTGCGCTACCCCGGGCTGGCCGAACGGATCGACCCGCGCTGACCCGCGCACCGGCGGGCCAGGCCCCGCTGAATGGTTCAGGCCGGCCAGGCCCCGCTGAGCAGCTCAGGCCGGCCAGGCCCCGCTGGCCAGGAAGCGGTCGATGGTGGCCAGGTGCGGGGTCAGGTCGAGGCCCTGGGCGGCCACCCAGTCGTCGGCGTAGTAGGTGTCGGCGTACCGGTCGCCCGGGTCGCAGATCAGGGTGACCACCGAGCCGGTCCGACGCTCGGCGAGCATCGCGGCGATCAGGCCGAACGCGCCCCACAGGTTGGTGCCGGTGGACCCGCCCACCCGGCGACCGAGCAGCGCCGATCCGGCGCGCATGGCGGCCAGTGACGCCGCGTCCGGCACCTGGACCATCCGGTCCACCACCGAGGGCAGGAACGACGCCTCCACGGTGGGCCGGCCGATCCCCTCGATGCGGGAGCCCTTCCCGGTGCGCACCGACCAGTCGGCGGCCAGCCAGGCCGGGTAGAACGCCGAGTTCTCCGGGTCGACCACGCAGAGCTTGGTGGCGAGCCGGCGGTACCGGGCGTAGCGGCCGATGGTCGCGCTTGTGCCCCCGGTGCCAGCGCCCACCACGACCCAGGCGGGGATCGGGTGTCGCTCCAGCTCCAACTGCGCGTAGATCGACTCGGCGATGTTGTTGTTGCCCCGCCAGTCGGTCGCCCGCTCCGCGTAGGTGAACTGGTCCATGAAGTGCCCGCCGGAGTCCTCGGCGAGCCACCGGGCCTCGACCACCACGCTCGCCGGGTCGTCCACCAGGTGGCACCGGCCGCCCTGGAACTCGATCTGCGCGATCTTCTCCGGCGAGGTGGAGGCGGGCATCACCGCGATGAACGGCAGGCCCAGCATCCGGGCGAAGTACGCCTCGGAGACCGCCGTGGAACCCGACGACGCCTCGACGATCGTGGTGCGCGGCCCGATCCAGCCGTTGCAGAGCCCGTAGAGGAACAGCGAGCGGGCCAGCCGGTGCTTCAGCGAGCCGGTGGGGTGTGACGACTCGTCCTTGAGGTAGAGGTCGATCCCCCACTCCCGGGGCAGCGGGAACGGCAGCAGGTGGGTGTCGGCCGAGCGGTTCGCGTCCGCCTCGACGGCGGCGATCGCCTCGGTCACCCAGGTTCGGCTGGATTCGTCGCACCGGTCGAGATGAGTCACGCTCGGAAACCTAGCAAGCGGGCCAGCGGTGGTCAGCGTCGGTCCGACGGCGCTGACCTGCGGCGTTGGCGGCGCTGACCGGCGCGGCCGGCGGCCCGGACGAGCGGGGTCAGTGCGACGGCCAACCTGGGCAGTGCGTCCAACAGGCGCACCTGTACTCCCCGCCAGCGGGGCAGGGTGACCACCGGACGTGGCCGGCGGGCCAGCCGGACCGCCCGGGCCGCCACCCGCTGCGCGGTCAGCATCGACCCGGTGAACGAGGCCACCGCCCCCGGGTCGTCCAGCCGGTCGTGCAGCATCGGGGTCCAGATGCCGTCCGGGCAGAGACAGGAGACGTGCACCCGCCGGTACCCGGCCATCCGCAGGTCGGACAGGGTGCCGAGGCTGAACGCCAGCAGGGCGTGCTTGCTGGCCGCGTACACCGTCTCGCCGGGCGCGGCGACCAGCCCGGCCAACGAGACGACGTTGAGCACGTGGCCGTGGCCCTGCTCGCGCATCACGGTCAGCGCGGCGAGGGTGCCGTTCATGGCGCCGTGGGCGTTCACGTCGAGCACCCGACGGCGGGTCGCGGCGTCGTGCTCCCACGACGCCCCGGTGACGAGGATGCCGGCGTTGTTGACCCAGAGGGCGAGGTCGCCCCGGCTCGCCGCGATCCCGGCGACGGCGGCGCAGGCGTCCTCGTCCCGGACGTCCAGGGCCGTCGACCAGCCGCCGAGCGGCGCCGCGGCGCTCTGCACCGCCGCCGGGTCGAGGTCGGTGAGCAGCACCGACCAGCCGTCGGCGTGCAGCGCGGTGGCGATGGCACGGCCCAGGCCCCCGGCCGCGCCGGTCACCACCGCCACGGGACGGGCCGGAGGGGTCATCGGCGCACGCTACCGCCGGCCGACCGGGTGACACCAGGGGTACGAGGGCGGTCAGGCCGCGGGCGGGCCCACCGGCTGCGGGCGGTTCTCCCACTTGGTGGAGAGCGCGATGGCGGTACGGGTGGAGGCGACCCCCGGCGTCCGGTTCAACCGCACGATCAACTGCTCCAGCTCGGCGATCGTGCCGACCCGCGCCTTGAGGAGGAACGACTCCACGCCGGCCATGAAGTAGCAGGACTCGATCTCGGGCAGCACCCGCAGCGACTCGAGCATGTCGTCGCTGTCGGCGCCGGAGTCCTCGACGATGCCGATCAGCGCGGTGACACCGAGCCCGATCGACTCCGGGGCCACGTCCGCGCGGTAGCCCCGGACCACCCCGCTGCTCTCCAGCTTGCCGACCCGCTCGTGTACGGCCGGGGCCGAGAGGCCCACCTGTCGGGCCAGCTCGGCGTACGAGAGGCGGGCGTTGCCACGCAGCAGGTCGACGAGGCTCAGGTCGATGGCATCCACAGAGAGTGACCCTAACCGTTCACGCGTAACGCGCGGCCTTCGGCACCCGTTGGACTGAGCGGCGAGTCACTGTTCATAAACCGCCGGTCAGGGCATCGGTAGCACCAGTAACATTACTAACTCCCCACTCAGTGCATTTTTCGCGTTTGGGCGGACAGGCCATGTCCCTGGTGCTGTAATTGCCATACGTCCCTCATGACGGCTCTGGGCTACGCACCAGCCGGGGGCAGTGTGTTCAGCCGGGGGCTTCGTCGACGCGAGGAGGGGGCTGTGGACACTGGAGATCGCCTGCTGACACCGGGTGAGGTCGCCGCGCTGTTTCGGGTAGACCCGAAAACTGTGACGAGATGGGCGGCGGCCGGCCGGATAGGAAGCATCCGGACTCCAGGCGGGCATCGCCGGTTTCGGGAATCCGAGGTGCGAGCCCTGCTTGAGGGGGAGGGCATGCTGGACGAGGTGGATGAGGTCGGTAAGCCACGCAATGTGGGGCCGGCGGCATCCACGGGGCCGGGTCCGGCCAACGCCGGCATGTACTGAACTGGTGCGGACAACGCCACGCGGACCGGACACCAGTCCGGTCCGCGTCCCGCTTCGGCCGACTACCGACACGAACGGGACGGCTCAGCTTCGTGTTGCGCCGAGTTGGCCGGACCACCGCCGGAACAGGGTGTGCGGGACGCCGAGCGCGTCCAGCACCTTGCCGGCCACGAAGTCGACCAGTTGCTGCGCGCTGGCCGCCGCGCCGGCGCCGTAGAAGCCGGGGCTGGCCGGCAGCACCACCGCACCCGCGTCGTGCAGCGCGATGAGGTGCTCCAGGTGGCTGCGGGTCACCGGTGTCTCCCGGGGGACCAGCACCACGGGACGGCGCTCCTTGAGGTTGACCTCGGCGGCACGCTGCAACAGGTCCTTGGAGAGCCCGATCGCGATGCCCGCGCAGGCTGCCGTGCTGGCCGGGACCACAGTCATCCCGCGTACCCGGTAGGAGCCGCTGCTCGGCCCGGCGGCCAGGTCGCCGGCCGGCCAGTGCCGCACATCCGCCGTGGTCAGGTCCCGGTCGAGCCAGGCCGCGAGGTCCTCGGCCCAGTGCCCGTCCCGGAAGGGTCGGCCGGTCTCGTCGAGCACGGTGAGTCGCGCCGCCCGGGACACGATCAGGTCCACCGGCTCGCCCGCGTCGAGTAGGCCGCCGATGACGGCCGCCGCGTACGGCGTACCGGAGGCACCGGAGACCCCGACCACCCATGGTTCCCGCATGCCCCCAGCCTGCCTGGTCCGGCTGGTCCGCTGGTGGGCACCCCCGGGGTTGGTCCGGTCCGACATGTCGGACGGGGTACCTGCGTATCCCGCCGACCTGACATGCTGCCGCTGGCGATTCGCACCGGAACCATCTCGAAGAGGAGGCATCGGTGACGACCGGCGAGATCCTCCGGGCGCTGCGTGCCGAATGTCCGATTCCGCCCCGGCTTCCCCCACCACACGCCGATCGCGTGCAGGACTGGCTGCTCGGTCTGCTGCCCGAGCTTGGTTTCTCACTGGACGACGCCGCGCTGCACCGGCTGTCCCGGGGAGCCTTCGCCCGGTACGCCGGACGGCTCTACCCGGAGGCGACCGAAGCCGACCTGCGGGTGCTGGCCGCGCTGTTCACCTGGTTCTTCCTGGTCGACGACGCCTGCGACGGGCCGAATCGGTTGACCCCGGAGCAGATCCGGGCGCTGCGCAACGGCACCCTGGCGCTGCTGCACGACGGCACCCGGCTGCGGCACCCCGGGCTGACCGGCCCGCTGCGGCGACTGCTGGTGCTGGCCTGGCGGGAGCCGCGCCGCCGGATGCCGGCCCGGTGGCGGCAGCGCTTCGCCGACGCGGTGGCCCGACACCTCGACGGCACCTGGCAGGAGGCGGTCAACAAGGAGGCCGGCCGCCGTCCCAGCGTGGACGAGTACGTCGAGCTGCGTCGGTCGACCTCGGCGGCGGAGGTGTCGTACCCGCTGGTGGAGTTCGTCAGTGGCCGACCGTTGCCCGACCCGGTCTACCACCACCCGTTGCTGCGTCAGATCGCCCGCACCGGCAACGACCTGCTCTCCTGGTACAACGACCTGGCCTCGCTGGAACGGGACCGGGTGACCGCCGGCGGGCACAACCTCGTCCTCGCCATCGAGGGCGACCTGGCCGTACCGGAGGCGGAGGCGGTCGAACGGGCGGCCGAGCACTGGCGGGAGGCGATGGGACGTTTCGTCGCGCTGCGAGCCGCCGTGCCGTCGTTCGGCCCGACGTTGGACGAGGCGGTCGCCGACCACCTCGACGGTGTCGCGTACGCCGTGCGCGGGACCATCGACTGGACCTTCGAGAGCGCCCGCTACCCGGTCAGCACCGCACCGCCGGCCTCCGGGCCCTAGGGCCGGCTCAGCCTCAGGGCCGGGGGGCCGGCTCAGCCTCAGGGCTGGAGGCCGAGCCGGATCACCAGATCGAGCAGGGCGAAGAGGAACAGTGCGATGCCGACGAAGCCGTTGGCGGTGAAGAACGCCCGGTTGACCTTGCTGAGGTCGGTCGGGGTGACCACCAGGTGCTGGTAGCCGAACGCCACAGCGGTCAGCGCCAGCCCGATCCACCAGAGCCAGCCGAGACCGATCAACGCACCGAACCAGATGAACAGCGCGAAGGTCACCACGTGCGCGACCGTTGAGGCGTGCAGCGCGAAGCGCCGACCGTACCGGGCGGGCACGCTGTGCACGCCGATCTCCCGGTCGATCTCGGAGTCCTGGCAGGCGTAGATCAGGTCGAAGCCGCCGATCCACAGCCCCACGGCCGCCCCGAGCAGCCAGGCCGGCCCGGAGCCGTCCAGGGTGCCGGTGACCGCCAGCCAGGCGCCGACCGGGCCGACCGCCTGGGCGACCCCGAGGATGGCGTGCGGCCAGTTGGTGAACCGCTTGGCGTACGGGTAGACGACCAGCGGCACCACGGCGAGCGGCGCGAGCACCAGACAGAGCGGGTTGAGCAGGGCGGCGACGACGAGGAAGACCACCAGCGCGACGGCCGCGCCGGTCCAGGCCGTCCGCACGCTCACCGCTCCGGTGACCAGTTCCCGACCGGCGGTACGCGGGTTCCGCGCGTCGATCTGGCGGTCGAGAATCCGGTTGGCGGCCATCGCGAACGTCCGCGCCCCGACCATCGCCACGGTGATCAGCAGCAGGTCGAGCCACCGGACCCGCCCACCGTTGACCTGCATCGCGGCCAGCGCCGAGAGGAACGCGAACGGCAGCGCGAACACGGAGTGCTCGACGGCGACGAGCTTCAGGAAGGACTTGGTCCGGCCCGGCTTCGCCGTCGGTGCGTCGAGGACGGCCATCAGATTCCGTACTCCTTCCAGCGCTTGTCGACCAGGGCCGTGACCTCGGGTGCCATGGTCATCTCCTCCGGCCACCCACGGGTGTAGCCCTCGGTGGGCAGCTTGCGGGTCGCGTCGACGCCGGCCTTGCCGCCCCAGAACTGCTGGTACGACGAGTGGTCGAGGTGGTCCACCGGACCCTCGGTGAGCAGCAGGTCGCGGGCGTAGTCGACGTTGCCGAAGGCCCGGAAGGCGACCTCGTTGTAGTCGTGCACGTCGCAGTCCTCGTCGACGATCACGATCAGCTTGGTCAGCGACATCAGGTGCGCGCCCCAGATCGCGTTCATCACCTTCTGCGCGTGCTTCGGGTAGCGCTTGCGGATCGAGACGATCGCGCAGTTGTGGAAGACGCCAGCGGCCGGCAGGTCGTAGTCGACGATGTCCGGGATCATCAACTTGAGCAGCGGCTGGAAGATCCGCTCGGTGGCCTTGCCGAGGCCGTGGTCCTCCTGCGGCGGCTTCGAGGTGACGATCGAGTGGTAGACCGGCTTGCGCTGCATGGTCATCGCCTCGATGTGCAGCACGGGGAACGGCTCGACCGGCGTGTAGAAACCGGTGTGGTCGCCGAACGGCCCCTCGGGCAGCCGTTCACCCGGCTCCAGATAGCCCTCCAGCACGATCTGCGCGTGCGCCGGCACCTGCAACGGCACGGTGAGGCAGTCGACCATCTCCACCCGCTCGCCACGCAGGAACCCGGCGAACAGGTACTCGTCGATGTCACTGGGCAGGGGCGCGCTGGCCGCGTACGACACGACCGGGTCGCAGCCGATCGCGACCGCGACCGGCAGGCGCTGCCCGAGCCGCTCGGCGACCGCGTGGTGGGCCGTGGAGTCCTTGTGGATCTGCCAGTGCATGCCCAGGGTGTTGCGGCCGTGCTGCTGGAGGCGGTACAGGCCCAGGTTGCGCTTGCCGGTCTCCGGGTGCTTGGTGTGGGTCAGCCCGTAGTTGTGGAAGATCCCGCCGTCGTCGGGCCAGACCTGCAACCCCGGCAGCCGGTTGAGGTCGACGTCCTCACCCCGGTAGACGACCTCCTGACAGGGGGCGGTCTTGACCTTGCGCGGCGGCACCGACTTGAGCTGCATGACCTTGCCGAGACCCTCCCGGATGCCCGACCAGCCGACCGGCAACTCCGGCTTGATCAGCGCGCCGATCCGGGCACCGACCTCGTCCAGCGAGTCGACGCCGAGGGCCATCGCCATCCGCTTCTCGGTGCCGAACAGGTTGATCGCCACCGGCATCTCACCCCGGGTTGGCCGCTCGAAGAGCAGCGCAGGGCCGCCAGCCCGCACCGTGCGGGTGACCACCTCGCTGATCTCCAGGGTCGGATCGACCGGGACGTCGATCCGGCGCAACTCCCCCGCGCGCTCCAGCGCCGCGATGAAGTCCTTGAGATCGGTGTACGGGAAGCCACGAGCCGCCATGTCGCCCAGTCTCCCGCACCGCGTCTGCGGCCGACCAGGCCGGGTGGTGTGAACCGGGGCATCCGCGGTGACGCCCCCGCTCACACCAGGCCGGGGCCTCAGGCGATGTCCGCGTCCATGACGAGGGCGCTCGCCCTGGCGAAGGTGTGCCGGAACTCCTTGAGCGGCGCGTACTCCGGGGAGTGGTAGAAGTCCAGGATCGCCTGCTTGTCGGGGAATTCGAGGACCACCGCGATGGCGGGCTTATGGTCGCTCTCCAGCACCAGCGGGTTGGTGTCCCGGGCTACCGGGCGACCGCCGAACCGGGCCACCACCTCCAGCGTCTGCGCCTCGTAGGCCGTCATCCTCTCGGCGTCCTCCGGCGTGACACTGATGATCATGTAAGCGCTCATCGTTCAACTCTCCCCACGATTGTTCGTATGTACGTGAACATTAGAAGCCACCTTGTGGGGGCGGCAACGGGTCGGACGATGACCTGGGGCACGATCATTCGACTGTTGATTGGTTCACGTATAGTCGAACTATGAAGGGCTTTGTTCACCCGGGTCGAGAGGACCTGCGCATCGACTCGGTGCTGGAGGCGCTGGCCAACCCGATCCGCCTGCGGATCGTGAAGAGGCTGGCCGGCGGCGAGGAGCTCACCTGCTCCACCACGTTGCCGGACGTCTCCCCCTCGACCGCCAGCCACCACTGGCGGGTACTGCGCGAGGGCGGTGTGCTCTGGGCTCGCCGGGAAGGGCGGATCATCCTGCACACGCTGCGCCGGGAGGACCTCGACGCCCGGTTTCCTGGACTACTGGATTCCGTCCTGGCCGCCGTCGACGACAGCGGCAGCCTGACCCCGGCCCTGCCGTGACGGCCGCACCCTGCGGGCATGGCGGGCGGTTGAGCGGGTAGCCGGGCGGCCGGCGGACGGAGGCGGCGAATGGGCGGGGAGCGGGTCCCGGCGGGGTTCACCGAGCAACGGGCGCGGGTCGGCCAGATCAGCATGAACTACGTCCGTGGCGGTGCCGGCCCGCCACTGGTGCTGCTGCACGGGTACCCGCAGTGTTGGTACATGTGGCGGCACCTGCTACCCGAGTTGGGGCGCTCCTTCGACGTGGTCGCGCCCGACCTGCGCGGCTTCGGCGGCAGCGACGCCCCGGACGGCGGGTACGACAAGAAGACCGTCGCCGCCGACCTGCACGGACTACTCGACCAGCTCGGCCTGGTCAGCGACCTCCGGCTGGTCGGGCACGACCTGGGAACCATGGTGGCGTACGCGTACGCCGCCGCCCATCCGCAGCGGGTGAGTCGGCTGGTGCTCACCGAGGCGCCGATCCCCGACGAGAGCATCTACACGTTCCCCGCGCTCACCTCGGCCGGGCCCGGGGTGTGGAACTTCGGCTACTTCTCCCTCGGCAACGGGCTTCCGGAGGCATTGGTCGACGGGCGGGAGTCGCTCTGGGTGGACAAGTTCACCGACGCGCTGATGGTGCGCAAGGGCAGCATCGCCGCGCCCGACATCGAGGAGTTCGCCAGCCATCTGCGCGACCCGGCGCACCTGCGGGCCAGCTTCGCCTACTTCCGGGCGTTCGAGCAGGACGTCGCCGACAACGCGGCGTACCGGGCCACGAAGCTGACGATGCCGGTGCTGGCCGTCGGCGCGGCGGCCAGCCTCGGTGGGCAGATCGCCGAGCAGGTTCGCCGGTACGCCGACACGGTCCGCGGCGAGGTGATCGAGGACTGCGGGCACTGGCTGTACGAGGAGCGTCCGGACGAGATGCTCGCCCTGCTGCGTGACTTCCTTCAGGCGGCCTGATCGGCGGGCGTCCAGGCGTGGGCGGCGAGCGGCGGGTCGAGCGGTGCCCGGGTGAGCCGGTTGGCGAAGGTGGAGATCGTGTACGCGCCGACGCCGAGCACCACGTCCAGCGCGTGCCGGGGCTGAAAGCCTGCGGTCAGGAAGTCGTCCAGTTCGTCGTCCGGCACCGCACCCCGGTGCTGGAGCACGGCCAGCGTGAACCGGCGCAGCGCCTCCAGTCGCGGCTCGGGTAGCACCGAGCCGGCACGTAGCGCGGTGATCAGCTCGGCGGTCGCACCGAGTCGGTTGAGCGTGCCGGTGTGCAGGGCGACGCAGACGTGGCACTCGTTGGTCGTGGCGACGGCGAGGACGACCACCTCCCGCTCCAGCGGCGTGAGGTCGGTCTGCTCGAAGCCCGCGTTGGCGGTGAGAAACCCGGCGAGCAACTGCGGTGATTCGGCCATCAGCGCCACCGGTGTCGGCAGCCAGCCGAACTGGCGGCGTACTCCCTCGATGGCCCGTCGGGCGGGAGTGGGCGCGGTCTCGGCGGTGTGGGCGGTGAAGACGGGCATGGTGACCTGCTTTCCAAGGCGGCGGCCGGAAGGGGCGGCGGTGACGAGGGACGGCGGCGCGGAGAAGCGGGCCGCATCACGTAAGATAGTCAACGTGGTTGACGAAATAGTAAACGCGGTTGACGAACATGGCAACCCCTGAACCCGCCCGGCCCGGCTTCCAGCTACCGCTGCTGCTGTTGGCCGGCTTCCGCACGCTGATCGACGATCTGCACGCCGAACTGGCTCGGGAGGGGCATCCGGAGCTGCGGCCACTGCACGGGTTCGTGCTCCAGGCCGTCGGCGCGGACGGCACCACCGCCACCGAGCTGGGCCAGCGGCTGGGCATCTCCAAACAGGCCGCGGGCAAGACCGTCGACCGGTTGGTCGCCGTCGGCTACCTGGAGCGGGTCGACGACCCCTCCGACGCGCGACGCCGGCTGGTCCGGGTGACCCCGCGCGGCGCCGACGGGCTACGCCGCTCGGCCGAGATCTTCGACCGGCTGCGCGCACAGTGGGCCGACACCCTCGGCCCGCAACGGGTCACCGCCCTGGAGGACGACCTGCGCACCATGGCCTCGGCCAACTGGTTCCGGCTCGACGTACCCGGCTGGTTCGGCGGCTGATCGCGGGCGCGCCGGAAACCGATCAACGGCCGGGTCAAGGCCGGCAGGCACATCTCACCGTGCCTGGCCGAACGGCGGGACGCGGGAGCAGAGTGAATCCATGTCGGACGCGTACGTCGTCGGCGACCCCGACGGGTTGTCGCCCCTGCTGGTCGAGCTTCGCGACGCCGTCGCCCGGGAGCTGCACGCCCAACTGGCGATGCGTGGCGAGCGGATCGAGCTTGCCGATCTACCGGAGGTGTCCTACCAGGTCACCGTCCAGGTCGAGCGGGCGTTGCGGGCCTGGCGACCGGGCCGGCGGGCACCGGCCGAGTCCTCTTTCGACCGAGATCGCGACGCGTCCGACCGAACGAAAACTGTCACAGGCGATCTCTAAGATCATGGATGCCGGTCGGGTCGGGGTGTTGCAGACCCGGCTTCTTCCGATCGGTTCATCCCTCAGCAAGGAGATCGATGAGATCTGTGCACGTTGCGCGTGGCAGGCTCTTGCGCGGTCTGACCGCGCTGGTCGTGGGCACCGCAGGAGTCGGTGTGGCGGCTGGCCCGGCCGCGGCCGAGGACGACCCGGGTTGGGTCAGTGGTTCGCTGGGCGATGTGTCGCTCGGCGCGGCCGGCGCTCCCAGCCGGACGGTGCCGCTGACCCTGAGCAGCACCGGGGCCAGCCAACCCCGGGTGACCATCGACCTGACCGGCCTGGCGGGCGTGGCCACCGCCAGCTTCCCCGACTTCTGCGTCACCGCGGGCACCTCGGTGACCTGCCCGATGCCGCCGACGGCCATCGAGGAGTTCGGCACGCTCACCGGCACTGTGCCGGTGGTGTTCCGGCCCGCGCCGGGTGCCGTCGACGGCGCGTCCGGCACCCTCGACTACACGGCGTTCGGCGAACAGACCGAGGCGTACGCCCAGCAGGCGACGGTCACCGTGCGGTCCGGGCCCGACCTGCTCGACATGGTCGACGAATACGTGACAGGCGTCGAGGTGGGCGACACGCTCCCCCTCGCGGTGGCCGTGGTCAATGCCGGCGACCAGCCGGCCGTGGACCTGCGGCTCACCATGCGCTTCCCGGTGGGCCTCGTGCCGGCCAGCTACCGCAACTGCCGGTACGGCACCGACCAGGTGCTCGCCACCGTTGTCGTCTGCACCGTGCGGGGCACGTTCGCGCCCGGTCAGCGGCACGAGCTGCGGGGCGGGCTCGCCACCACGGTCGGCCCGGCGACGCTCGGCGACAAGCGGATCACCCAGGTCGTGGAGCCGCTGGCCAGCGCCGGCCCACTCCCGAGCGGGGTGAGGCTCAGGAGCCGCGACGCCGACCAGGCGCTGCGGCTGCGGGCGGTCGGTACGCCGCTCGGCGTGATCCCGGTCGACGTGAACGGCGCCGGCGGTCAGACCTACCTGTGGGAGGTCCGGAGCGCCTTCGACATCGTCGCCCAGGGCGCGACCGTGACCGGTGCCGTCGGCGACACCGTCCAGGTCACCGTGGGCATCCGTAACGACGGGCCGGGTGTGCCGGATGGCACGAACTCGGGCGACACGGTCGGCGACTTCCTCTTCACCCCGCCCGCCGGGGTCACCGTGCTGGCCGACCCGCCGGGTTGCGGGTCGTACGGCGGGGAGGAGGAGGACGGCGCAACGACCCCGAAGTTCTGGCGCTGCAGTGGCCCGGGAGGCGTGTTCCCCGCCGGGGTCAGCAAGACGGCAACCTTCGACCTACGGATCGACAGCCTCGGCGGGTCCGCCGGGGAGGTCCAGCCGGCGAGCCGCTACCCCCGGGTGGACGACAACCCGGGCAACGACATCGCGCCGGTCACGGTGAGCTGACCCAGGCCACCTGAACAACGCGGGCCGGTCACGGACGAATCCGTGACCGGCCCGCACCGCGTTGCCAGGATCAGTCCAGCCCGCCGTACGAGTGCAGGCCGGTGAAGAAGATGTTCACACCGAACAGGTTCATCAGCATGGTGAGGAAGCCGAGCACAGCGATCCAGGTGGCCACGTTGCGCTTGACGCTGGGCGTCGCGCGGGCGTGCAGGTAGCCGGCGTACACCACCCAGGAGATGAACGCCCAGGTCTCCTTCGGGTCCCAGCCCCACGGCCGACCCCAGGCCGCCTCGGCCCAGATGGCACCGGCGATCACCGCGAAGGTGAAGATCGGGAACGCGAAGGCGTGCAGCGCGAAGGTCAGCCGCTCCAGGCCGACCGCGCCGGGCAGCCGCTTGGCCAGGGTGTACGGGAAGCTCCGCTTGCCCTGCTCGTACCCGTTGCGCATCAGGAAGCCGACCGCCGGCACCACGCCGAGCAGAAAGATGCCGGACGCGAAGACGATCGTCGAGACGTGGATGACGAACCAGTACGAGTTCAGCGCCGGCACCAGCGGCACGATCGGCACGTACAGCACCAGTTCGGCGGTGGCGACCAACAGCACCATCACCAGGGTGAGGAAGAGCCCGAGCTTGCGCAGGGACGGTCGATTCCAGAGCACCACCAGCCAGGCAGCCACCCCGATGAACGTCACCGTGAGCACGAACTCGTACATGTTGCCCCACGGCATCCGGTCCGCGGCGAGCCCACGGGTGACCAGCGCCGCCAGGTGCAGCCCGGCGGCGACCGCGGTGGCGCCCACCCCGATCAGTCCCGCCAGCCGGGCCCGCCCGGCGGAGCGGTCGGCCGGGGACGGCGACGGGACCGGCGCGGGCGGCGTCGGGACGGGACCGCCGGCACCGACCAACTCGCGCACCGGCGCCGCCGCGGCGACCCGGGTACGCACGTTGCCCAGCGCGTACTCCACGGCGTGACCGATCATCGCGATCAGGTACGCCAGGATCGCGAAGGTCACCAGATTGTCGGAGAGTGCGGACATCACTCGGCTCCTTCTCGCACGCCGGCCCGCTCAGTGGAGTCAGCGTCAGGCCGTTCGGCACCGCTGACAGCGGCGACGAGCTGGGTGAACTCGTCGGCGAACCCTGGATAGTCGGTACGCGGCAGCCCACCGACCTCCATCAAGCTACTACCGCTCGTCGGAGATCCTTCCCCGGGGTCGCCCGGGACCACCCGGAAGAAGACCCGGCGGCGCTTCCCGAACAGCGAACCCATCAGCCCGACCAGCAGGACGCCGCAGCTGACCAGCAGCATCGTCGAGCCGGGATCGTGCCGGATGGAGAGGGTGACGTACCGCTCAGTGCCCAGGAACTCGACTGTCGTGCCGTCGTCCAGCTTCCAGGTCTCGCCCTTGCGGAGCAGCTTGGTGCCGACCTCCTTGACCTTGCCGGTCCGCACCTGCCGCTGGTCGAGTTGGTAGACCGAACCGGGGATGCCGGCGTCCAGGCCGAGGTTGCCCCGGTAGGCGACCAGGTTCAGCGCCGGGTTGCGCTCGGTCGGATACTGCGAGCGGACGAACGGCGCCTGCTCGGGCGCCGTGGGCAGGTAGATGCCGGTGAACGCCACCTGCTGGTCCGGTGCGCGCTGGCCGGTCGCCGGGTCGACGTTCGCGTCCGGGAAGGCCGCCAGCCCCTCGCTGGTCAGGCCCATGTCGCCGGTGGTCAGGAACGGCTCGTCACTGATCTGGCTGTTGCCGAACCGGTCGGTGTAGCGGATCACCGGGGCGTACCCGTGGCCGAGCAGGTAGACGCTCGCGTCGTTCAGGCGCAGCGGTGAGTTCACCGAGAAGTCCGCGCTGCGGGTCGGCTCGTCCGGGCCGTCGACGGTGACCGTGGCGTTGAAGAACTCCGGCTGGCCGGACGGCAGGAACCGGGCCTCGAAGTCGTCCAGCCGCAGGCAGAAGCGGGGCAGGTCGGCGCTGTCCACCTGGGGGCCGAGCTTCGCCTCGGCGTACTGCTGGCGGGTGTTGCAGAACGCGTTGTCCGCGCCGGCCACCAGCAGCCGGTTGCCGCTCCAGCCGTACCAGGAGCCGAGCGCCACGCCGATCAGCACCGCGATCAGCGAGGTGTGGAACAGCAGGTTGCCGGTCTCCTTGAGGTAGCCCTTCTCGGCGGAGACCTCGTCGCCGCGCACCTCGACGCGCCAGCGGCGCTTGCGCAACGCCTCGGCGATCGCCGCCGCCCCACCGGGCGGGGCGGGCAGCACGGTGTGCTGCGGCAGCCGGGCCATCCGCTTCGGCGCGGCCGGCGGCCGGGACCGCAGCGTGCGGACGTGGTCGCGCAGCCGGGGCGTGATGCAGCCGATCAGGGAGGTGAACAGCAGCAGGTAGATCGCGGAGAACCAGACCGACCCGAAGACCTCGAACGCGCCGATCCGGTCCAGTCGGGGGGCCCAGTCCGGGTGGTCGACGAAGTACTCGTTGACCTTCTCCGGGCTGATCCCGCGCTGCGGCAGCACCGAGCCGGGGATGGCGGCGATCGCGAGCAGGAAGAGCAGGATCAGCGCCGTACGCATGCTGGTGAGCTGCCGCCACGAGTTACGCAGCAGGGCCAGCAGCCGGTTGGGCCGGCGGCGTGGCGCGGGCGCCACGGTCTCCGGTCGGTCGTCGACGACCGTCATCAGATGCTCACCTCGCCCACCCCGACGGTGGTCTGCAACCAGATCACGAAGCTCTGCCATCCGCCGGTGACCAGGGCCAGGCCGATCAGGATGAGCAGGGCACCGCCGACCCGGGTGACCCAGCGGCTGTTGCGCCGGACGGCGCGGAAGACCCCGAGCAGGCGTTCGAAGCCCAGCCCGAAGACGATGAACGGTATCCCCAACCCGAGGCAGTACGCCACGGCGAGCACCACCGCGCGGTCGCTCTGGCCGCTGGCGGTGGCCATGCCCATCACCGCGCCGAGCGTGGGGCCGGTGCAGGGCACCCAGCTCAGCGCGAAGACCGCACCGAAGACCGGTGCGCCGAGCAGCCCGGCCGACGGCAGCCGGGAGATCCGGAACTCCCGTTGCAGGGCGGGGATCATCCCGAGGTAGCTCAACCCCGCCACGATGATCAGCACGCCGACGCCGAACTGCAACTCGCGCTTGTAGTCGAAGAACACCCGGCCGAGGCTGGCGAAGAGGATCGCGGTGGCCACGAAGACGACTGTGAAGCCGCCGATGAAGAGCAGCGTCCCGGCGAGCACCCGACCCTTGACCGCGCCCGCCCGCGCGACCCGCTCCTTGACCGCGACACCCCCGGTGGTCGGCGCGGGGTCGGCCGCCGGTCGGCGGCCCTCCAGGTCGGCGCCGGCCAGGCCGGTCACGTACGACAGGTAGCCGGGGACGAGCGGGAGCACGCACGGGGAGAGGAAGCTGACCAGGCCGGCGAGCGCCGCCGCGCCGATGGCGAGCAGCAGCGGCCCGCTGAGGGCCAACTCCCGGAAGGTCTCGCCCATCAGTTCGGCGCCGGCTTCTCGGCGGCGATCCGTTCGACGATCGGTTGCAGGCCCTCCTGCTTGACGGCGGCCCGGATCACCGCCGCGATCCGGCCGTCCCGGTCGAGCACCACCGTCGCGGGCACGCTGTTCGGCGGGATGTCCAGCGCGAGCGCCGTCTTGCTGGACGGGTCGAAGAGGCTCGGATAGGTGACCCGGCCCTTCTCGAACGCCTTGGCCTTGTCCCGCGAATCCTGGACGTTGATGCCGAGGAAGTTCACCCCGGAACCCTTGGTGGCCTGGTAGACGGCTTCCAGGTCGTCCGCCTCGGCGCGGCACGGCGCGCACCAGGAACCCCAGAAGTTGATTACCACTACCTGACCGCGCGCCTCGCTGACGTCGTAGGTGCCGCCGAGCAGCAGCTCACCGGCGACCTTCGGAGGTGCGGAGCGCTGGTCCGGTGCGCACTCGAAGATCCCGTCGGTGGTGGTCGTGCAGGTCTTCTCCTGCGCCTTCGAGGACGTGCAGCCGACCAGCGCCACCGCGGCGACGGTGGCGAGCAGACCCGCGGTCCACCTCCGGGCGTTCATCAGGCCCCCTTGGCCGTCCGGGCGGTCGCGGAGAGAGCGATCAGGTGCGCGGCCGGCTCGCTGTAGCCGATGCCCGCCACCTTCGCGCCGTCGAAGTGGAACGAGGTGAGGCTGGCCAGCCCGCACTGCCGCTTGCGCGGGTCGTGCCAGAGCCGCTTGCGCTCGACGTAGCGGCGCAGCGTCCAGATCGGGAGCTGGTGCGACACCAGCACCGCCTCGCGGCCCTCGGCGGCGACCCGGGCGGCGTGCACGGCGGCGAACATCCGCTCGGCGATCACCCGGTACGCCTCGCCCCAGGACGGGGTCACCGGGTCGCGCAGCACCCACCAGTTGCGCGGGTCGCGGAACGACCCGTCACCCGGGGAGACCTTCTTGCCCTCGAACCAGTTGGCGCTCTCGATCAGCCGCTCGTCCACCCCGACCGGCAGCCCGAACTGGGCGGCGATCGGCTCGGCGGTCTGCTGGGCGCGCTCCAGCGGGCTGGCCACCACGTGCACGATCTCCCGCTCGGCCAGCCCTTGCGCGGCGGCCTTGGCCATCTGCACGCCCAGCTCGGAGAGGCGGAAACCGGGCAGCCGGCCGTAGAGGATCTGGTCGGGGTTGTACACCTCGCCGTGCCGAAGCACGTGAACCACAGTCTTGCTCAAGGCTCGTTACCCCCCGTGACCAGCCGCTGCCGCCGCGTTCGCCGCCGTCGGCAGCGCGTCCGCGATGTGTTCCAGTGCGGCGTCGTCGAGCGCCGCCGACACGAACCACGACTCGAACGCGCTCGGCGGCAGGTAGACGCCGGCGGCGAGCATCGCGTGGAAGAACGCCTTGAACGCCGGCACCTGCTGGGTGCGCGCGCTGTCGTAGTCGACCACGTCGGCGTCGGTGAAGAAGACCGAGAACATGCTGCCCGCGTACGACAGTCGGTGCGGGACCCCGGCGGCGGCCAACGCGTCGGACGCCAGCTTGCCCACGACGGCGGCCGTCTCGTCGAGGCGCTGGTACAGCGCGTCGTCGGCGAGCCGCAGGGTCGCCAGACCGGCGGCGCAGGCGAGCGGGTTACCGGAGAGGGTGCCGGCCTGGTAGACCGGGCCGGCCGGCGCGAGCCGCGCCATGATGTCCGCGCGCCCGCCGAACGCCGCGGCGGGCAGGCCACCACCCATGACCTTGCCGTACGTCCACAGGTCGGCGTCGGAGGCGTCGAGGCCGTGCCACCCGGCGCGGGAGACCCGGAACCCGGTCATCACCTCGTCCACCACGAGCAGGGCGCCGTGTGCGTGCGCGATCCGGGCGAGCTGCTGGTTGAAGCCGTCGCGGGGGGCCACCACGCCCATATTGCCGGCGGCGGCCTCGGTGATCACCGCGGCGATGTGCGGGCCCTCGGCGGCGAACGCCTCCTCGACGGCCCGGATGTCGTTGTACGGAAGAACGATCGTCTCGCTGGCCGCCGCGCCGGTCACGCCGGGCGAGTCGGGCAGGCCCAGGGTGGCCACGCCGGAGCCGGCGGCGGCGAGCAGAGCGTCGACGTGGCCGTGGTAGCAGCCGGCGAACTTGACGATCTTCGAACGGCCGGTGAAGCCACGGGCCAGCCGGATCGCCGACATGGTCGCCTCGGTGCCCGAGTTGACCAGGCGGACCTGCTCGACCGGGGTCCGCGCGACGATCTCGGTGGCCAACTCCACCTCACCTGGGGTGGGCGTGCCGAAGCTGGTGCCCCGGGCGGCGGCGGCCTGGACGGCCTCCACCACCTCCGGGTGGGCGTGCCCGAGGATCAGCGGACCCCAGGAGCAGACCAGGTCGACGTAGCGGCGACCGTCGGCGTCGTACAGCCACGGGCCCTCACCACGGACCATGAAACGCGGGGTGCCGCCGACCGCCTGGAAGGCGCGCACAGGGGAGTTCACCCCGCCCGGCACGATGGCGCGGGCGCGGTCGAACAGGGCCTCGGAGGCCGGCGCGTCGGCTGGGTAGCGGCCGGACCCGGCAGGAAAGATGTCGGTCACGATGCCGCCATTGTGACAGCGCCGGACGGTCAACCAGCAGCCACCCCGTGGTCGGGTTACCCGGCTCACCCGAGACCTGCACCCCTCGGCAGCGCCGACACGAGGGGCCTCGTGGCCTGGACGGCGACGGGTCGCGGCCTCGACAGGCCAGGTCGGTCGGATCGCGCTAGGCTGACCCAGTGGATCGTGCCGAACTGTCCATCACGCTACACCGGACGGGCGACGAAGCAGTCTTGCGCCTGGCCGGTGAGATCGACATGCTCACGGCGGCGCAGCTCTCCACCGTCGTCAACGAGGTGCTGGCCGACCCACCCCCACGGATCGTGCTCGACCTCGGCGGCGTCACCTTCTGCGACTCGCAGGGCCTGGGCACCCTTGTCGTGCTCAGCCGCAAGGCCAGCCACGCGCAGAGCCTGCTGATGCTGACGCACGTGGGCGACTTCCTGATCCGCGTACTGGACATCACGGGCCTGCGCAGCGCCCTGATGATCCGCAACGACCAGCCCACCGGCTGAGCCGCCCGCCGCGTCAGGCGGTGTTTCCCCAGCGGGCCTGTTCGAGCAGCCGTACCGCCCGGTCGCGGACCTCCGGGTCGTCCGAGCGGAGCTGGGCGGTCGCCTCGTCGACCGCTTCGGTGAGCCGCCGCCACTGGGTGTCGCGCTCCCGGACCAGGTCCGACTGGGCGGCCAACTGCCGGGTCTTCACCCACAGCTCGACGAAGACCGACACCTTCGCTCGGAGCACCCACGGGTCGAACGGCTTGGTGAGGTAGTCCACCGCACCCACCTGGTAGCCCCGCAGGGCGAGCTGGGCGTCCCGGTCCGCGGCGGTGAGGAAGATGATCGGCACGTGCCGGGTCCGTTCGCGGCGCTTGATGTGGCTCGCCGTCTCGAAGCCGTCCATGTCCGGCATCTGCGCGTCCAACAGGATCACCGCGAAGTCGTCCACCAGCAGCTGCTTGAGAGCCGCCTCGCCGCTCTCCACCGCCACGGACTGGACCGGCAGGCCCTGGAGGATCGCCTCCAGGGCCGTCAGATTCTGCCGCCGGTCGTCCACGAGCAGCGCCTTGGCCATCTGGGTCACGAAGTCTCCTCGGTCCGGCTGCCGTTGATCCAGGACGACATCAACTCGATCAGGTCGTCCAGGTCGACCGGCTTGGTGATGTAGTCGCTGCCCCCGGCAGCGAGCGCCGACTCACGGTCGCCCGGCATCGCCTTCGCGGTGAGGAAGACCACCGGAAGGTCGGCGAACCGGTGGTTGCGACGAATCTGGCGTGTGGTCTCGTAACCGTCCTGGTCGGGCATCATGGCGTCCATCAGCACGATGTCCACCTCCGGATGCTCGGCCAGCAGGCGGACACCGTCCGCCCCGTTGTCCGAGTACAGCACGGTCATCCCGTGCAGCTCCAACGCGCTGGTCAACGCGAAGACGTTGCGGACGTCGTCGTCCACGATCAGCACCGTGGCACCGTCCAGTTGACGGGTGGCCGGTGCCTCCGGCCGTTCCGGCAGCAGTTCCAGCGGCGGCATCAGCAGCGACGACGGCAGGCCGGCGCGCTGCGGCGACGGCGTCTGCGGCGCGACCACGGCGTCCGGGGCCAGCACCTGCGGCACGAACAGGGTGAAGGTCGAGCCCTGACCGGGCGCGGACGAGACGGTGATGGTGCCACCGATCAGTCGGGCCAGATCGCGGCTGATCGACAGGCCCAGGCCGGTGCCGCCGTAGCGGCGACTGGTCGTGCCATCGGCCTGCTGGAACGCCTCGAAGATGATCGACAGCTTGTCGTCGGAGATGCCGATCCCGGTGTCGATCACGGTGAACGCGATCACCTGCTGGGCGTTCGTCAACGCCGGGACGTCGAAGACCGCGTTCTCCGCGGCCGGGGCGATCCGCAGCGTCACGGCACCGTTGTCGGTGAACTTCACCGCGTTGGAGAGCAGGTTGCGCAGGATCTGCTGCAACCGCTGCGCGTCGGTCACCAACGCGGGCGGCAGATCCTTGCTCACCCGTACCTGGAAGTCCAGGTTCTTCTCCTCGGCCTGCGGCGCGAACGCCTGCTCGACGTAGCCGCGCAGCTCGGTGAAGCGGATCTCGGTCGGCTCGACGTCCATCCGACCCGCCTCGATCTTGGACAGGTCGAGGATGTCGTCGATCAGACGCAGCAGGTCGGAGCCGGACCCGTGGATGGTCCGGGCGAACTCGATCTGCTTCGGGCTGAGGTTCTGCTCCGAGTTCTCGGCCAGCAGTCGGGCCAGCAGTAGCAACGAGTTCAGCGGGGTCCGCAGCTCGTGGCTCATGTTGGCCAGGAACTCCGACTTGTACGCAGACGCCCGGGTCAGCTGCTGCGCCTTCTCCTCCAGGCCCAGCCGCGCCAGCTCGATCTCCCGGTTCTTCGTCTCGATGTTGCCCTTCTGCTCGGACAGCAGGGTGGCCTTCTCCTCCAGCTCGGCGTTGGTGCGCTGCAACTCGGCCGACTGCTCCTGCATCTCGTGCGCCAGCCGCTGCGACTGGGCCAGCAACTCCTCCGTACGCCGGTTGGCCTGGATGGTGTTGACCGCGATGCCGATGGTGAGCACCAGCCGCTCCAGGAACGACAGGTGCAGCTCGGAGAAGGCCGACACGCTGGCGAACTCGATCACCCCGAGCAGCTCACCCTCGAACAGGACGGGGAGCACCACCAGGTCGGACGGGGGTGTCTCGGCCAGACCGGACCGCAGGGTGAGGCGGCTGTTCGGGGAGGCGCTGACCCGAATCGTGCGACGGGAGAGCGCGGTCTGCCCGACCAGCCCCTCACCCGGCCCGAAGGTGACGTCGTGCCCCCGCGCCACGTACCCGTACGAGGAGGTCAGCCGCAGCCGCATGCTGCCGTCGGCGTCGTCGGCCAGGAAGAAGGCGCCGAGCTGGGCGTCGACAAGCGGAGTCACCTCCGTCATGATCATGCGGCAGACCTCGCCGAGGTCGCGCTGGCCCTGCAACAGGCCACCGATCCGGGCAAGGTTGGAGTCCAGCCAGCCCTGCTCGGCGTTCTTCTTGGTCGTCTCCCGAAGGGTGACGATCATCTGGTTGATGTTGTCCTTCAGCTCGGCGACCTCGCCCTGCGCCTTGACCGCGATCCGCTGGGTCAGGTCGCCGCGGGTCACCGAGGTGGACACCTGGGCGATGGCCCGCAACTGGGTGGTCAGCGTCGAGGCGAGCTGGTTGACGTTCTCGGTGAGGTCGCGCCAGGTGCCGGAGACACCCTTCACCTGCGCCTGACCACCGAGCTTGCCCTCGATACCCACCTCGCGGGCCACCCGGGTCACCTCGTCGGCGAACGACGACAGCTGGTCCACCATCGTGTTGACAGTCGACTTCAGCTCCAGAATCTCGCCCTGGGCGTCCACCGTGATCTTCTGCGACAGGTCGCCCTTCGCCACGGCGGTGGTCACCGAGGCGATATTGCGGACCTGGCTGGTCAGGTTCGAGGCCATCGAGTTCACGTTGTCGGTCAGGTCCCGCCAGGTGCCGGAAACGCCCTTCACCTGCGCCTGACCACCGAGCTTGCCCTCGGTGCCCACCTCACGGGCCACCCGGGTCACCTCGTCGGCGAACGACGACAGCTGGTCCACCATCGTGTTGACAGTCGACTTCAGCTCCAGGATCTCGCCCCGCGCGTCCACCGTGATCTTCTGCGACAGGTCACCCTTCGCCACCGCCGTGGAGACCTGGGCGATGTTGCGCACCTGGGCGGTCAGGTTGGAGGCCATCGAGTTGACGTTGTCGGTCAGGTCCCGCCAGGTGCCCGCGACCCCGCGCACCTGCGCCTGGCCGCCCAACTTGCCCTCGGTGCCCACCTCACGCGCGACCCGGGTCACCTCGTCGGCGAACGACGACAGCTGGTCCACCATCGTGTTGACAGTCGACTTCAGCTCCAGGATCTCGCCCCGCGCGTCCACCGTGATCTTCTGCGACAGGTCACCCTTCGCCACCGCCGTGGTCACCGAGGCGATATTGCGGACCTGACTGGTCAGGTTCGACGCCATCGAGTTCACGTTGTCGGTCAGGTCCCGCCACGTGCCGGAAACGCCCTTCACCTGCGCCTGACCGCCCAGGTTGCCCTCGGTGCCCACCTCACGGGCCACCCGGGTCACCTCGTCGGCGAACGACGACAGCTGATCGACCATGGTGTTGACGGTGTTCTTCAGCTCCAGGATCTCGCCCTGGGCGTCGACCGTGATCTTCTGCGACAGGTCGCCCTTCGCCACGGCGGTGGAGACCTGGGAGATGTTGCGGACCTGGCTGGTCAGGTTGCCGGCCAGCTGGTTGACGTTCTCGGTGAGGTCCCGCCAGGTGCCGGAGACGCCGCGCACCTGGGCCTGACCGCCCAACTTGCCCTCGATGCCCACCTCACGGGCCACCCGGGTCACCTCGTCGGCGAACGACGACAGCTGGTCCACCATCGTGTTGACGGTGTCCTTCAGCTCCAGGATCTCGCCCTGCGCCGCCACCGTGATCTTCTGCGACAGGTCGCCGCGCGCCACCGCCGTGGAGACCTGGGCGATGTTACGGACCTGGGCGGTCAGGTTCGACGCCATCGAGTTGACGCTGTCGGTCAGGTCCTTCCAGGTGCCGGCCACGTTCGGCACCTCGGCCTGGCCGCCCAACTTGCCCTCGGTGCCCACCTCGCGGGCCACCCGGGTCACCTGCTCGGCGAAGAGCCGCAGCGTGTCGGTGAGGTAGTTCATCGTTGCCGCCAGCTCGGCGACCTCACCCCGCGCGCCGACGGTGATCTTCTGCGACAGGTCGCCCTTGGCCACCGCCGTCGCCACCTGCGAGATCGACCGCACCTGGCCGGTCAGGTTCGACGCCATGGTGTTCACCGAGTCGGTGAGGTCCTTCCAGGTGCCGGCGACGCCCCGCACGTCGGCCTGGCCGCCCAACTTGCCCTCGGTGCCCACCTCACGGGCCACCCGGGTCACCTCGTTGGAAAACGACGACAGCTGGTCCACCATCGTGTTCACCGTCCGTCCGATGCGCAGGTACTCACCACGCAGCGGCCTACCGTCGATCTCCAACGCCATGTGCTGGGACAGGTCACCGTCGGCGACCGCCACGATCACCCGGGCGATCTCGGTGGTCGGTCGGCCCAGGTCGTCGATCAGCGAGTTGATCGCCCGCTGCCCCTCCGCCCAGGAGCCGTCCAGCCCCTCGTCGTCGAGCCGCTCGGTGAGCCGGCCGTCGCGGCCGACGATCCGGCTGATCCGCCGCAGGTCCAGGTACTGCCGCTCCTGGAGTGAGACCACCTCGTTGAAGGCGTCCGCCACCTCACCGGCCGGGCCGGCGCGGCGCGGAAGCCGGACCTTCAGGTCGCCGCGACCGATCCGTCGCAGGGCCTCGGCCAACTCACCGAGGAGCGCCTCGTGGTCGGACGCGGACGGATCCGCCACCGACTGCTTCGCCGTGGTCATCATTCCTCGCTCAACTCGGGGGGCGCCGGTCCGTGCGGACACACCGGCACCCCATATTGTGCCCGCGCGCGCCGCAGTGCCAGGGTGCGCGACCCGCCAGGCGACATCGATCGCCAGTCGACCCGCCCGATCGGCGCCAAGCGGGCACGGCGCGCCGCAAACCTCACCCGGCTCCCGCAGCGGTCGATTCGACGTGGCAGCCGGTGCGCCACTGACCGACGCGACAGCTTGCGATCCGTGATCGGCTTGGCACCCGGCAGGGGGACGGTGGAGGATACGGGGGTGTCAGCCGAGGCGGGGGCCGCGACGACCGGGGCCCGGGACGGGACCGTCCGGCGTGTCCGGCTGCCCGCCGACCGCCGCACGCCGGCCGCCGCCCGCGCCGTGGTCCGCTCAGTGTTGACCGAGTCACACCTGGACGAGCTGGCCAACGAGGCGCTGCTGCTCACCACCGAGCTGACCACCAACGCCGTCGAGCACGCCCGTACCGAGCTGGACATCGAGGTCGTCGCGGACGAGATCGGGCTGACCGTCACCGTCTCCGACTTCGCCCCCGGTTCCGGCGACGAGCTGACCGTCGGCGACCGCAACGACTCCACCGAGATCAACGAGGTCTCCGTGCGAGGCCGGGGCCTGCTGCTGGTCGACCACTTCGCCAGCCGCTGGGGCACCACGTACCTGCCCACCGGAAAGGGCGTCTGGTTCCGGCTGGACCGCCCCGGCGCCGACCCGCCCGCCGCCGGCACCGTCGGCGAGTCGACACCGGCCAACGCCGGCCCGCGGACGAGCACCGACGGGTCCGCGCCGAGCGCCAGCGCGATGAGCGAACTCATGCAGACCACCCCCGACCTGTACGGGGACGACCCGTTGCCCGACTTCGCCACCAGCCTGCTCAGCCGGGTCGCCGAAATGGTGGGCGCCGCCGGCGGCACGATCCGCCTGGACCGGGGCGACGGGCAGGGCCGCCAGGTGCTGGCCCGCTTCGGTCGGCCGCCCCGCCCCGGCAGCGAGCTGCTCCGGGTGCCGCTGACGGTGCACCGCCCGTACGCCGGGGAGTTGGAGTTGGACGCCGCGCCGTCGGCGTACGCCCAACCGCTGGCGGTGCTCACCGCCGAGCGGCTGTCGCTGCACCTGGAGAACGACCGGCTGCGCCGGGCCGACGTCCGCCGGCAGGTGTGGCTGACGTTTCTGGCCGAGGCGAGCGAGCTGCTGGCCCAGTCGTTGGACGTCGACCTGACCATGGCGCTGGTGCCGCAGTTGGTGGTGCCGCGACTCGGGCAGTGGTGCGCCGTGCACACCACCGACGAGTGGGGCCGGCTCCGGTTGGCGGCGGCCAGCCACGCCGACGAGTCGATGCTTCCGCAACTGCACAAGGTGCTGGCGGAGACCGGACCGGACTCGATCCAGGCCCGCCTCCGCGAGGCGTCCCGCAGCGCGGCGCAGATCCCCCTGGGCGGGCCGATGGAGGGTTTCGCGGTCCCGCTGATCGCCCGCGGGCAGCGGCTCGGGACCCTCGCCGTGGGGCGGCACCAGCGACACCGGCATGACCCGGACGAGGTGGCCGTGTTGGAGGACGTGGCCCGGCGGGCCGCGCTGGCCATCGAGAACGCCCGGATCCACGCCGAGCGCCGCCGCGTGGCGCAGACCCTCCAACAGTCGCTGCTGCCGCCGGTCCTGCCGCTTGTGGACGGGATCGGTTTCGCCGCCGAGTACGTCCCGACCGGCGACGACGCCGAGGTGGGGGGCGACTTCTACGACGTGGTGCCGCTGCCCGACGGGCGCTGGCTCGTGGTCATCGGTGACGTCTCCGGCAAGGGTGTCCAGGCCGCCGCGGTGACCGGGCTGGTCCGGGACGTGATCCGGGTGCTGGTCGGCGACGGCAAACCGTTGCCGGAGGCGCTGGCGCGGCTCAACGAGACACTCGTCGAGCGGGGTGGCGGCCGGTACTGCACGCTGGCGCTGGCGGCGGTCGGGCCGGGCAAGGGCGACCAGTTGGACGTGTCGCTGCACCTCGCCGGGCACGACCGGCCGGTGCTGCTGGCCGGGGCGGGCGGCGCCGAGTTCGTCGGCACCGGCGGCACCGCGCTCGGCCTGCTCGACACGATCACCTCGCCGACGGCGAAGATCACGCTCGCGCCGGGCGACTCGCTGATCTTCTACACCGACGGCGTCACCGAGCGGCGGCGTGGCCGGGAGTTGTTCGGCACCGACCGGCTGCGGGACGCCGCCGCGCCCCTGGCCGGATACTCGGCCGACGTGGTGGCCGCCCGGCTGCGCGCCGCGGCGATCAACTTCTCGGTCGAACCACCCCGGGACGACATCGCCATCCTGGTGCTGCGCAACGACGCGACCTGACCGCCGCGCGGGCCCCGGTTTTCGGGTCCGCTCGGTAAATTGACGGTCATGACGAGTGCCGCGCAGGTCACGTCGTGCTCCCGGCCGGCGGTCCGGGCCCTGATCGTCGCGCAGCTCGCGACCATCGGCGCGTTCCTCGCCGTGCTACTGCTCTACGTCGGTCGGATGGCGACCGCCGGCGTCGGCCCGGCCGAGATGCTGACCGGCGCGTACGACCCGAAGGACGTGATCCCGTTCGGGATGGGCGGGCTGAACCCGTTCCTCTGGCTCTACGCCGTGGTCGGGATGCTCTACGTGGTGGGTGCGGTGCTCGGGCTGCCGTTGGCGATCGTCGCGGGGGCGCTGGCCGCCCGGGAGCGCGAGACCCTGCCCCGGGCGACCCGATCGCTGCTGCTGGCCGGCGCGGTAGGCGGCCTCCTGGTGCTGGTGGCCCGGTTCACCCCGCCGTTGCTGGACATGCACCGGTGGTGGCTGGACTGACCTCGGCCGGGCCGCACCGGCCAGCGGGCTCAACCGGCCGGGCCGCACCGGCCGATGGGCTCAGACCGCCGGGCTGCACCGGCCGACGGGCAGACGGCCGGGCGGCCTCACAGGCCGCCGGGGAGCCGGCCGGGCGCGAGCCGGTGCTCCGGATCCAGGTGCCGCTTCGCGGCCCGCAACTGGGCCAGGCCGGCCAGCTCACCCCAGAGGTCGACCGCCTGGCGGACCGCCGCCGGAGCCGACACCACCACGCAGCGGCCCTGCCGGGCCAGCAGCACCCCTCGGACGGCGGCCAGGATGGACGCCACCCGGTCGGCTGCCAGCGCCCCGGGCAGTGCCGCGTGCACCACGCCCAGCCCGGCGGACCCGCGCACCGGCACCGGCGCGCCGGCCGCGTCGCGGAGCGCATAGACGGCGGCGTGCAGGTCACCGATCGGCACTTCCAGGCGCAGCGCCGTGTCACCGGGCGCGAACGGGTAGCGGCGCCACCACGTCGGCGCGGAGTGGGCAATCGTCGCCTCCCCGTGCAGCAGGCCGACCAGCCGCTCGGCCCGCTCGGTGACGTCGGCGGGGCCGCCCTCCAACAGCACCACCAGGCTGCCGGCCCGGGACGGGGCTCCGGCCCGGCCGGACATCGACGGATGGCGCTCCCTTGCGGTGGCCGACGGGTGACCGGGCGGGTACGGCGTACGGGGGCGGGGGGTGCCGCCGGGCAGGTCCAGCTCGATGGCAGACGGCTCCAGCCGAGCGGCGAGGATCGTCCGGACCAGATCGTGCACCTCCAAGGGCGTCCACACCGGGCGGGACACCCAGAGCCTGCTCGCCGGCACCGGCTGCACCCTCAGGCTCGCCGAGACCAGCACACCGAGCGCGCCCTGGGAGCCGCAGAGCAGGCGGGCCAGGTCGAGCCCGGGCGCACCGCCACCGACGCTGATCAGCTCGCCGTCGGCGGCGAGGTAGCGCACACCGAGCAACTGGTCGCAGGGGCTGCCGTGGCGGTGGCGCAGCGGACCGGCCTCGCCGGCGGCGAGGACGCCACCCAGGGTCGCGCCGGGTGACGGGGCGTCCATCGCGAGCCGCTGCCCGGTGCGCTCCAGGGTGGCCTGCACCGCCCGAAGTGGAGTGCCGGCCCCCACGTCGGTCACCAGTGAGTCGGCCGGCTCGTGACCGATGCCGGCCAGCCGGCCGGTGTCGAGCAGGATGTCGACCTGAACCGGAGTGGCACCCCAGTCGATCTTCGTGCCCGCGCCCCGGGGCACCACCGTCAGGTCGTGTTTGGCGGCCAGCCGCAGCACCTCGGCGGCGGCGTGCGGACCGCCCGGAACGGCCACCCAACGCGCCGGTCGCCCCGCCACCTCGTCGGCGGGCCCGGCCAACCGGGAGAACGGTGGGCCGCAGATCGCCGCCAACCGCCGGGTGATCTCAAGGGCTCCGGACCGGCCGAGGGAACTCGCTGCTGCCGCCATGCCGGCCATCGTACATGTGTTCGAAAGTCGTGGTGGCGAGTATCGGGATGCCGCTGGTCCGGCGCGCTGCGGCTGCTGGCCGGTAACGTGGCCGCCGTGACCACCGAGACTGCCCCGCCCGCGGCGAAGCGGGTGCCCAGCGAGCGCACCCACCACGGCGACACAGTCGTCGACGAGTACGCCTGGCTCGCCGCCAAGGACGACCCGGAGACGATCGCCTACCTGACCGCGGAGAACGAGTACACCGACGCGCGTACGGCACACCTGGCCGACCTGCGCGCCGACCTGTTCGAGGAGACTCGCCGACGGACCCAGGAGACCGACCTGTCCGTGCCGACCCGCAAGGGTGGGCACTGGTACTACACCCGCACGGTCGAGGGGCAACAGTACGGAGTGCAGTGCCGCCGGGCGGTCCGCGACGGTGAGACCGACCCGCCGGTCAGCGCGGACGGCGCCCCACTCGACGGCGAGGAGGTGCTGCTCGACGGCAACCTGCTGGCCGAGGGGCACGACTTCTTCTCGCTCGGCGCGTTCGACGTCAGTCCGGACGGTCGCTGGCTGGCCTACTCCACCGACTTCTCCGGCGACGAGCGGTTCACCCTGCGGGTGAAGGACCTGACCACCGGCGAGCTGCTGCCGGACGAGGTGCCGGACACGTTCTACGGCACCGCCTGGTCGACCGACGCCTCGGTGCTGTTCTACGTGACCGTGGACGACGCCTGGCGGCCGAACCGGGTCTGGCGGCACACCATCGGCTCCGCCGCCGCCGACGACGTGGTGGTCCACCAGGAGGACGACGAGCGGTTCTGGGTGGGGGTGGAGCTGACCCGGTCAGAGAAGTTCATCCTCATCGACATCCACAGCAAGGTCACCAGCGAGGTGCTGGTGATCCCCGCCGGCAACCCGACCGGCGCGCCGGCCGTGATCGCTCCCCGCCGACAGGGCGTCGAGTACACGGTGGAGCACCACGGCCACCGTTTCCTGATCCTGCACAACGACGGCGCCGAGGACTTCGCGCTGGCGTTCACCTCGGCGGACGTACCGGGCGACTGGGTGCCGCTGATCGAGCACACCCCCGGCACCCGGCTGGAGGCCGTCGACGCCTTCGCCAACCACCTGGTGGTGTCGCTGCGCACCGACGGGCTCACCGGGCTGCGGGTGCTGCCGGTGGGCAGTGACGACGGGTACGACATCGACTTCCCCGAGCCGCTGTACAGCGTCGGGTTGGACGCCAACCCGGAGTACCGCACCGGCCAGGTCCGGCTGCGCTACTCCTCGCTGATCACCCCCGACTCGGTGTACGACTACGACCTGGTCACCCGGCAGATGGTGCTGCTCAAGCAGAAGCCGGTGCTGCCCGGGCCGGACGGGCGACCGTACGACCCGGCCGAGTACGAGCAGCACCGCGACTGGGCGCTCGCCGACGACGGCACCCGGGTGCCGATCTCGCTGGTCTGCCGTGTCGGCACCCCCCGGGACGGGTCGGCGCCCTGCGAGCTGTACGGCTACGGCTCGTACGAGGCCAGCATGGACCCGTGGTTCTCGGTGGCCCGCCTGTCCCTGTTGGACCGGGGTGTGGTCTTCGCGGTGGCGCACATCCGGGGCGGCGGTGAGCTGGGCCGACGGTGGTACGACCAGGGCAAGCTGCTGGCCAAGAAGAACACCTTCACCGACTTCGTGGCGTGCGCCCGGCACCTCGTCAAGGCCGGCTGGACGGCCAGCGACCGCTTGGTCGCCCGGGGCGCCTCGGCCGGTGGTCTGCTGATGGGCGCGGTGGCCAACCTCGCGCCGGACGCGTTCACCGGGATCGTGGCGCAGGTGCCGTTCGTGGACGCGCTCACGTCGATCCTCGACCCGTCGCTGCCGCTGACCGTCACCGAGTGGGAGGAGTGGGGCAACCCCCTCGACGACCCCGAGGTGTACGCGTACATGAAGTCCTACACGCCGTACGAAAACGTGGCCGCCGTGGACTATCCCGCGATCCTCGCGGTGACCAGCCTCAACGACACCCGGGTGCTCTACTCCGAGCCGGCGAAGTGGATCGCCCGGCTGCGGGCTGTCGCCCCGAGCGGCGACTACCTGCTGAAGACCGAGATGGGCGCCGGGCACGGCGGCCCGAGCGGACGCTACGACTCGTGGCGCGAGGAGGCCTTCATCAACGCCTGGATCCTGGACCGCATCGGCCGCGCCTGACGACGGGGCGGCGGCGATGACCGGCGAGGACGAGCAGGGGTCGGCGCCCCGGCGTGCCTCCGCGTGGGTGATCCTCGCCGTGGTCGCCGCCGCCCTGCTCGTCTGCTGTTGCTCCGCCGCAGTGGGCCTGCTGATCTCCTGGTCGGCCGGGCTCTTCCACAACCCGACCTGACCGGCCGGGCTGACGCTGACGAGGCTTCAGCCGCGGTTGGCGCCGACCAGCGCCGCCGCCTCGCCGGTGCGCACCATCCGCTGCCAGCGCAGCCGGTTGCCGATCAGCGCGGTGACCACCGACTGCACCACCACCAGGTACATGAGCTGCCGGTAGACCAGTTGCTGGAACGGCAACGCCCACAGCGGCCCGTACCGTTCCCGGTCCAGGCGCAGCGCGTACGCGGCGGTGGCCGCCTGGAGCAGCAGCAGCCCCGCCCAGGCCAGGGCGAGGGTCGACCAGGGCAGGAAGAGCAGGCCGTACACGGCGAAGACGTCGACCGCCGGCGCGGTGAGCGGCAACACGATCTGGAACACCGTGAGGTACGGCAGGCCGCGCCGGCCCAACTTGCCGCCGGCACCCGACTCGCGCAGCGCGTGCCGGTGCTTCCACATCGCCTGCATGGTGCCGTAGCACCAGCGGTAGCGCTGGCGCCAGAGCTGGCGCAACGACGACGGGGCCTCGGTCCAGGCGATGGCCGACTCCTCGTAGACGACCCGCCAGCCGGCCCGGAGCACCTTCATGGTCAGGTCGGTGTCCTCGGCCAGCGTGTCCGACGGCACCCCACCCACCCGCAGCAGCACCTCGCGGCGGAACGCACCGATGGCACCGGGAATGGTCGGCATGCACTCCAGCACGTCGTACATCCGTCGGTCCAGGTTGAAGCCGATCACGTACTCCAGGTGCTGCCACCGGCCGAGCAGCCGACGCCGGTTGGCGACCTTGGTGTTGCCGCTGATCGCGCCCACCGACGGGTCGGCGAAGCCCTGGACCAGCCGGTGCACCGTGTCCGGTTGGAAGACGGTGTCCCCGTCCACCAGGACCAGCAGATTCGCCCGGGCGGCCCGGATGCCGGTGTTCAACGCCGCCGGCTTGCCGGCGTTGGCCTGCCGGATCACCCGTACCCCGCGCAGTCGCATCCGCTCGACGATGTCGGCGGTGCCGTCGTCCGACCCGTCGTCGACCACGATCACCTCCAGCGCCGGGTACGCGCTGGCCAGCAGGGACCGGACCGTGGCGGCGATGTTCGCCGCCTCGTTGTACGCGGGCACGATCACCGAGACGGGTGCCCGTACCTCCGGCCGGTTCCGGCGGGGACGGCGGACCCGGCGCACGTGCCGCTGGGCGCAGAACACCTGCACCGCGAGACGTACGACCCCGAGCACGAGCGCGGTGGCGAGCAGCACGTTCATCACGTGGGCCGACCAGCGGGCACCGGTCTGGGTCCAGCGCAGGGCGGTGCCGCTCAGCCGGGCACCGACACCGGCCGGGACCATCGACGGCGAGGCGTCGATGCCGGCGGAGACGGTGGTGAACCGGTAGCCCTGATCGCTCAGCGCGGGCAGCAACCGGTCCAGCGCGGCAAGGGTCTGCGCCCGGTCACCGCCGCCGTCGTGCATCAGCACCACCGCTCCCCGACCCCGCTTCGGGGTGGCCGCCCGGACGATCTGGTCGGCCCCGGGGCGCTGCCAGTCCTTGGTGTCCAGGTCGGTGAGCACCGCGACGTGTCCGGCACCGGCGGCGGCGCGCAACGCGGCGTACTCGGGCCCGGTCAGCGCCGACGGCACCGAGGAGAACGGCGGCCGGAACAGGGTCACCTCCCGGCCGGTGGCCGACGCGACCGCCTTGCGGGTCAGCGACAGTTCGAGGTCACGACGCCATGGCGACACGTCGGCGAGGTTGGCGTGGGTGAACGTGTGCGACCCGATCTCGTGCCCCTCGGCGAGGATTCGCCGGACCAGTTCGGGATGCTCGTTGACCCGGGCGCCCACCACGAAGAAGGTGGCGTGCGCGCCGTGCCGGCGCAGCACGTCGAGGACCTGCGGCGTCCAGCGCGGGTCCGGCCCGTCGTCGAAGGTCAGCGCGATGGTGCGGTCCGGTAGCGCCCGGCTGACCGGTTCGGCGCGGTCCAGCCGCAGCACCGGGCCGCCCGAGCCCACAGCGGCCGGGACGTCCGGCGCGGGCCGCGCCGTGGCGTTTCCCGAACCACCGGCGAGGCCACTCACCAGGCCGTTGACGGTGAGCGCCGCGAGCAGCAGGAGCAGCCCGAGCAGGAGCAGCAGCCAGTGCGCCCGAGGGTCACGGCGGGCCACGTGTCTCGCCATCGTCACTGCGGCTTACCGGGGGACCTGCTCGGCTTGGCGGTATTGCGGTGCTCGTCGCCACGACCCGGTCGGTCGGTGGCGGACGGCGCCCCGGTGCCCGTGCCGGTCGTACCGGCCGTGGTGGGGGATCGGTCGCCGGCGGTCGGAGAGGTGCGCGGCAGCGGCGCCGACGTGCGGGTCGCTGGCGACGGCGACGGCGACGTGGCCACCCGGGGCTGGTTGATCCCGTCCACGCCGGCCTCCACCGGGCGTGTCCCCCGGGAGTCCTCCGACCAGCCGGGCAGCGGCACCGAGGTGTCCAGGAAGAGCCCTGCGGCGATCAGGGCGAGGCTGGTGAGCAGGCCAAGGCCCATGGCGGTGCCCGCGATGACGGTCAGCCGTCGACGACGCCCGGTGCCGTCGACGAACACCGGCGGGGCGGAGCCCGGTTGGTTGTGCATCTGGCGAACTCCCATGGTCACCGTGCCGGGACCGTCCGGTCCGACACCGGAAACCCGATCGTCCGGGCCTCCGGTGCACACAGCGGCACCGCCACCAGCGGTGTTACATCGGCTCAGGCCGCGCGCAGCTCGTCCAGCGCCGTGCTGACGCGCAGGAAGAGCAGGCCGACGCCGATCGTCACCAGCACCGCCGCCAGGGCGCCGGCACCGAGCCAGGCCAGGTGCTCCAGGGGTACGGGAACGGCTCGCTGCACCTCGGGAATCTGCACGATCCGGGTGTACTGCCCGCTGGTGGCGGGGTCGGCACACAGCGCTGCCGAGGCCTCGCAGATCGTCGTCGACCCGCCGCCTGCTGACACCTCCGCCTGTAGCCCTTGGCCGAGCAGCGTGCCCACGGTGAGCGCGAGCAGGATCGCCGGCACGGCCGGTGCCAACGCCTGCCAGGCCACCGAACGGCTCAGCGTGGCGCGGGGCACCCCGGTGGCGACCAACGCGGCGTAGGCGAGTCGACGAGCGACGATCCCCTCGACCAGCGCGACGATCAGCCCACCCGTTGCGATCAGGATGGCCACGGCGACCGCGCCGTCGACAAGATCCATCGTCGACAGATAGAAGGGGTTGGCGCCACCGTCCACCCCGACGAGCCGGCTCTGCTCCCGTTCGAGCTGGTCCTTGGTGGCGAAGTAGGCACGCTGGGCGGCTGCGCCCCCGCCGAAGATCAGGGCGGCGAGCAGCGCCGCGAAGGTGCGGCTGCCCGCCCACGGGTCGGCCATCAGCCGGCCCGCCGCGAGCAGGGCCGGTGCCCGGCGGGCGTGCCGACGCAGCAAACGCCCGCAGTGGTACGAGATCCAGCCGGTGCCGATCACCACCCCGATCATCGCCGCGAGCGCCCCCACCGCGAACAACAGTGGCACCAGCCAGGCCAGCTCTTCGCTGTCGTCGAACCGATAGACCACCGGGCGGATCACCGCGAACGAGACCACGCCGGCCCCGATCAGGAGCCCGGCCCACGGGCCCGGACCACGCTCGCGGGCGGCCTTGCGGCTCACTCCCAGCGGGCTGGTGGTGACCGTACGCAGCATCAGCGCCGTGGCCAGCGCCGCGACGACCGGCAGACCGAGCACCACACCCACCAGCACGCCGGTCGACGGCAGCACGTCGGTGGGCAGGGCCAGTTGACCTCGCGCGTCCGGCCGGTGCAGCAGATCGCGGCCAACCAGATAGACACCCAGCCCGACGAGCGTGCCGAGCAGAGCGGCCACGCCGGTCTCCAGCACCACCAGCCGGGTGACCTGCCCGGGAGTGGCGCCGGCCAACCGGAGCGCGGCCAGCCGGCGGTCCCGTGCCGGCGCGCCGAGCCGGGCGCACTGACCGGCCAGCGCCAGCACCGGGACCATCAGCATCAGCAACGTGAACGCCGTGCCGCCGCGCAACCCGGGCTCCACCAGCAGCGCGTTGTGGTACTGCTCCGACCACCTGTTCCGGTTCTCATCCGTCGCCAGGGGCGTGGGGATGGCCAACACGGTGAGCGCCGCGAGCCCGGCCAGGGTCGCCAGCAGGGCACTGAGCGCGGTGAGCACCACCCGGGCGGTGTCCGTGCGGGTGCCGGCGAGCGCGAGGCGGACCAGCGTCGTCGGTCTCACCGGGCACCGCCGGCCAGCGGCACGTCGAGCCCCAGGCCGGTGTGGTCCACCAGGCCGTCCCGCAGCACGATCTCCCGATCGGCGTACGCGGCGATCCGCGGCTCGTGGGTGACCAGCACGACGGCGGTGCGCTGCTCACGGGCGAGCCGGACCAGCTGGGTGAGGACCTGTTCGCCGGTGAGCGTGTCCAGTGCGCCGGTCGGCTCGTCGGCGAAGAGCACCCGAGGCTCGGTCACCAGCGCCCGCGCCGTGGCGCAGCGTTGCTGCTGCCCCCCGGACATCTCACCCGGCCGGACGTCGGCCACCTCGGCCACCCCGAACCGTTCCAGCCAGGTGAGCGCCGCCGTCCGTGCTTCTCGCCGCCCCGTGCCGGCGAGGAGCAGGGGCAGGGCGACGTTCTCGGCCGCGGTCAACTCGGCCACCAGTTGACCGAACTGGAACAGCACCCCGAACTCGGTGCGCCGCAGCCGGGACCGGGCCGCCTCCGACCAGGTGTCGATGCGGTGCCCGCGCCAGGTGACCTCGCCGGCGTCCGGTCGGAGGATCCCGGCCAGGCAGTGCAGCAGGGTCGACTTGCCGCAGCCACTCGGCCCGGTGACGGCCACGATCTCACCCTCGGCCACGTCGAGCGTCACGCCGCGCAGCGCCGGCGTCGGGCCGTACGCCCGAACCACGCCGCGAGCCTGGAGTTGCGTCACGGATGCACCTCCCGGTGCCAGTCGGCGACCCGGCCCAGGGTGGCGTGCAGCCACCGCAGATCGGCGTCGAGGTGGGCGATCGCGAAATCGGCCGCGACCACATCGCTGAGGGTGGCGGCCGGGTCGGCCTTGACCGCGGTCAGCTCACGCAGCCGTGCGGTGTGCGCGGCTCGCTGGGCGATCAGGTACGACTTGGCCCGATCGACGTCGGCGACCAGCAGCGCCACCACGACCTTGGCGAAGAGCGTGCTGGCCACGTACGGCATGGGCGGTTCCACCGTGGACAGCCACTGGTCCAGCGTGTCCCGCCCCTGGTCGGTCAGCGCGTACGCCGTGCGATCCGGCCCGGCCACCCGGTCCTGCCCGGCGGCCACCACCAGCCCGTCGCGTTCGAGGCGGCCGAGAGTGGCGTAGACCTGACCGAACGCCAGCGGCCGAGCCCGCGGCAGCCGCTCGTCGTGTGCACGCTTCAGCTCATACCCGTGCCGGCTGCCCCCAGCGAGCAACCCAAGCAGAACATGCGGCGTGGACACCCCGCCCACTATTCACCCAGCGAATACCCAAGTCAACACCCCACCCCGACCCCTCCACCCAGCCCAGAACCCACCCATCCGGCCCACCCGTCCTCCCGCCACCCGGCCTCCCGCCCACCCGGCCTCCCGCCCACCCGGCCTTCCCGGCCTTCCCGGCCTTCCCGGCCTCCCGGCCCGCCTGGTTGATCAAGCGATTTGCGTCACCTGGGCGCCGAAATCTGACGCAAACCTCTTGATCACCGAGGACGGGGGCGGGAGGGCGGGGCGAGAGGGTGCGGACTGGGTGGGCTGGGGCGGGGGCGGGGTGGGTGGGTTAGGGGGTTTGGGGCCAGGTGGGGGTGCGGCCGGTTTGGGTCAGGAGGTGGGTCAGGTCGGGGGTCAGGTTGGGAATCAGGTCGGGGGTGGGGGTTGGGGTGGGCAGTGGGTCGGCGAAGACGCCCATCTTGCGAGCGGTGGGGCCCAACTGCTCCACCAGCCCGCGCAGTTCGGTCACCACCTGCGGGGCTGGGTGGTACGGCTGGCCGGTGGCGACCGCGAGGTCCCAGCCGTGCACGGTCAAATCCAGCAGGGCCATGCCGCCGATGGCGGTCTGCGGCATGGGCATACGCGGTGACATGCCCTCCACGCTGGACGGATCCGACCAGGCGGCGACCAACCGGCCGGTCTCCGCCTCGAAGCGGTCCCGCCAACCGTCGCCCAGGTAGTCGGGCTTCTCGGCCCAGTCCACCTGCCGCTTCTGGGCCAGATCCTGAAAGTTGACCACTACCTGAAAGAGATGATTGAGCAGATCACGGACCACGTAGTCGCTGCACGGTGTGGGCAGGTCCAGCTGGTCGTCGGAGATACCCCGCACCACCTCGACGGTTCGCGGCGCCGCGGCCGCCAGCAGATCGCTAGTCTGAGTGGACATAGGGCCAGCGTATGAGGGTGGTCTTGAACAAATGCGACAGCGACCGCGTGGCGACAGCCGGGGAATCCTCGATCCCGGGCGTCTGCTGCGCGAGGTGCGCTTCCGCCGACACCTGCCGGCGGAGTCGCTGCGGCCGTGGGTCGAGCACTACTGGTTGATCGACTGGGCGCTGAGCACGCCGTTCGAGCAACGGGTCGTGCCGCACCCGGCGGTGAACGTGGTGTTCCGACGCGACCACGACCGCGACCACGGCCACGGCGACCGCGACCGCGACGGGCCCGAGTCCGGCGAGGTGGCCGGGGTGGGCCGCGACCTGTTCCGGATCACGCTGAGCGGCACCGGCCGGGTGTCCGGGGTGCAGTTCCGCCCGGGCGGCTTCCACCCGTTCTGGCACCGCCCGGTCAGTGAGCTGACCGGGCGCCGGGTGCCGCTGCCCACCGGCCGGCTGACCTGCCCGGACAGCCCGGTGTGTGGGAGCGGGCCCTCGGGACCACCCACCTCGGCGGCGAGCGACGACGAGCGCTGCCGGGCGCTGGACGCTCTCCTCACCGCCTGGCGGCCGGAGCCGGACCCGCTGGCCGAGGAGGCCGTCCTGCTGGCGGAGACGATCCGCACCGACCGGACGGTGCTGCGCGTCGACGACTTCGCCGCGCGGCACGACGTCCCGGTCCGCCGGTTGCAGCGGCTCTTCCTGGAGTACGTGGGGGTCGGGCCGAAGTGGGTGATCCGCCGCTACCGGCTCCAGGAGGCGGTCGAGCAGGCCGCCGGTGGGCCGCTCAGCTGGGCCGACCTCGCCGCCGACCTCGGCTACAGCGACCAGGCCCACCTGGTCCGTGACTTCACCGCCGTGGCCGGGGTTTCCCCCGCCGCGTACGCCCGCTCGGTGCGTTAGAAAGGTCAGCGGCGGCGCAGGACGACCACGGCGACGTCGTCCTGGATCTCCGGTGGGGCCAGCTCCACAAGCAGTCGGGCGCAGAACTGGTCCAGGTCACCGTCGACTGTCGCGGCGACCGCGGCCAGCGCGGCCAACCCCTCGTCGATGGTGGCGTCCCGTCGCTCGATCAGCCCGTCGGTGTAGAAGACCAGCGTGGCCCCGGCCGGCACCACGAACTCCAGGTCGGCCGGGCGCGGGGCGCGGACGCCGAGCAGCGGAGCGGAGTGCTGCACGAACTCGACCTTGCCGTCCAAGATCAGCAGTGGTGGAAGGTGCCCGGCACTGGCCAGCCGGACGTGTCCGGTCGGCGGGTGCAGCAGCAGTACGCATAGCGTCGCCAACTCGTTAGGCAGCAGCGTCCGCATCAGCTCGTTGACCCGGTGCAGGATCTCACCGGGCTGGTGGCCCTCGACCGCGTACGCCCGCACCGCGTGCCGCAGTTCGGCCATCACGGTCGCCGCGTGCAGCGAGTGGCCGGCGACGTCCCCGATCGCCAGCAGTAGGTGCCCGTCGAGCATCACCAGTTCGTAGAAGTCGCCGCCCACCTCGGTCTGCGCGCTGGCCGGCTCGTAGCGCACCGCGAGGTCCAGGCCGGCCACGGTGGGCAGCCCGCGCGGGAGCAGGCTGCGTTGGAGGGTGACCGCGATCCGGTGCTCCTCGTCGAACGAGCGTTGTGCCTCCACGGCCGCCGCCACCGCCTGCGCCAACTGCTTGAGCACAGGGGTCCGCGCGGTCTGGGTGGCGGTCGGGACCACCACGTACAGCGGGGCCCGGTCCTCGCGCAGCCGGGCGGCGGCGACGGTCACCGTGTCGTCCGTCGGCCATTCGACGAGCGCCCAGTTCGCCGGGGTCTCCACCCGGACCGTGGCGCCGGTCGGCACTCCGGTGTCGTCGACGACCCAGGGCACCACGGCGGCCACCGCGCCGGGACCGGCGCAGATGCCGGCGAGGCAGTCGCCGTCGAAGGTTTCGGCGATCACCGCCGCCGGGCTCTTGAAGATCTGGGCGGCCCCCTCGGCGGCGGCCTCCAGCAGGCGCGCGAAGGTCGGCGCGGCGTGCACGGCCACGGTCGTGTCGGCCAGACCGAGCAGCCGCTCGGCGAGCAGTTCGGCGCGCTGCCGGGCCTGGTAGTAGCGCAGCACGGCCCGGGTGGTGGCGATCAGCTCCTCGGGCTCGATCGGCTCGGTCAGGTACGCGTCCGCGCCCCGGGTCAGCCCCTGGGCACGGTCGGCCACGTCCACGGCGTGCGCCGACACGTGGATGACCGGCATCGCCGGGTGCCGCGCCTTGATCTGCTCGCAGACCTCGTAGCCGCTCAGGTCGGGCAGCCGGACGTCGAGGACCACCAGGTCGATCCGGTCCACCTCGACCCGAGCCAACGCCTCGGCGCCGTTCTCGGCCTCCAGCACCGTGAACCCGGCCCGGGTCAGCCAGCTGACCAGCAGGTAACGCTTGGTACGACTGTCGTCGACCACCAGGATGGTTGTCGGCATGCCGTCCACGCGGTCACGCCCCGCCTGTGGGCAGGGAGAGGGTGAATGTGCTGCCTTCGCCCGGCGCGCTGGTCAACGCCAGCGTCCCGCCCAGCAGGGTCACCAACCGCCGGGCGTACGGCAGACCGAGGCCGGTGCCGCCGACCCGGGTGGCGCCGGGCACCTGGTAGAACTCCTCGAAGATCCGGTCGTGCAGCTCGGGAGCGATGCCCGGCCCGGTGTCGCTGACCTCGAACTGCCAACGGTCGCCGTGTTGGCTGGCCCGCAGTCGCACCTCGCCGCGCTCGGTGAACTTCAACCCGTTGTGCAGCAGGTTGCGCAGCACCTGGCCGAGCAGCACCTCGTCGGTGCGCAGCAGGGCAGGCGCGGCCGGCTCCTCCACGACCAGTTCCACGTTCGGTCGGATGGCCAGCGCACGCAGGGTGCCGCGCAGTTGACCGAAGACCGGCCGCAGGTCGACGTCGGTCAGGTCCGGCTCGATCCGGCCGGACTCCGCCTTGGCCAGGTCGAGGAGTTCGTTGACCAGGTTGAGCAGGTCCATCGCCGACGAGCGGATCAGATCGATCTGGCGGCCCTGTTCGTCGGTGAGCGGGTCGGAGGCGGAGTCGGTGAGCAGCCGCCCGAGGCCGATGATCGCGGTGACCGGGGCACGCAGCTCGTGGCTCACGTTGGCCAGGAACCGGCTCTTCGACTCACTCGCCGCACGGAGCTGGGCCGACTTCTCGTCCAGCTCGGCGTAGAGGGCGACGACGCCGCGGTTGGTCTCCTCCAGCTCCTCGGTGAGCTGGTTGTAGAGCGCCAGCACGCCACTGTTGGTCTCGGCCAGCTCCTCGTTCAGCACGGCCAGCTCGTCGCGTTGACTGCGCACCTCGTCGAGTGCGGCGATGAGCTGCCCGTTCTGCACGGTCAGCTCGTCCAGCGCACTGCCCGGCGCGGTGCGGCCGAGTTCGGTACGGAACTCGGCGAGCCGCTCCGGGGTCGGCGTCGGCGCGTTGGCCGGGACTCGTCGGGACATCCGTACGACCGTAACCCCCTCGACGGTCAACACGCTCAGTGTGTCGACCAGTCGGGACACCGCGCCGGACTGCGGTTGGTAGCGGCCGTCCGGGATCGGGGACACCGGGGCCAGGTCGGCGCGCAGGTGGAACCGGCCGTCGGCACCCGCGTCGACGTGGAACGAGACGTCGGCGCCGCCGGCCGTTCGCAGCAGGTCCCGGGCGACCTCGCTGAGCGCGGTGGCGACGCGGACCTGGTCCTGGTGTTCCAGACCGACCACCGCGGCCACCTCGCGCCCCCGCTGACGGATCACGAAGATGTCCTGCTCGACCCGTAACGCCATCTGGAGCAGCGGCAGCCCGGCCGGCTCCCCGATCATGCCCAGGACCTCGCGACCAGAACGCAGGCGTCGTCGCGTCGCACACCGGCGTCACGCAGGAGGGTCGCCGCCATGATCAGCGGGGACCTCTCCGCCAGGCCCGGGTAGTCGGTCATCCGCCACCGGTCCACCACCCCGTCGCTGTGCATCACCAGCCGGGCACCGGGACCGAACGGGTAGTCGTACTCCCGGATCGTCGGCCGTTGGTGGCCGGCGATGCCGGGCAGCGACACCAGCCCTCGACGGCGGCCGTCTCCCTCGACGACCACGCCGGCGATGTTGCCCAGGCCGGCGTAGTGCAGCACGCCGGCCTCCGGCATCAGCTCGCCGACGGCGAGCGCGGCACCCCGGGTGTGCGACATGCTCCGGTGCAGGTGGCCGACCACCATCGCCGGCGGGCCGGCGGGGGCGTCGCGGAACGCGGCCAGCGCCGCGTCGGTGGCGGCACCGGCCAGCGGGCCGTGCCCCAACCCGTCACTCACCAGCACCTGGTGCCGCCCGTCGACGACCCGCACGGCGTAGCCGTCACCGCAGATCGTCTCGCCGGTCAGCGGTCGGGTGAGAGCACCGGCCCAGGACGGCCGGGCCGCCTCGGCCGGCCAGACCTGCACGGCGAGGACGGTGCCCCGGCCGGGCAGCGAGTATCCGTCGAACCAGCTGGCCTGCCGGACGATGGCACCCAGGCCGATGCCGAGCGTGCCGGTGGTGGAGTGCCCGTCCCGGGACGAGACGGTCAGGTCGGCCATGCCAGGCCCGGAGTCGATGGCCACCAGCTCCACACCGGCCTGCCCGGCGCGGCGTACCGGCCGGAGCAGCAGGACACCGTCGTCGGCGTGCTTGACCAGGTTGCTGGTCAGCTCGGCCGCGACGATGGCGAGGTCGGCGATGCGCGCCTCGCCCATCTCCACCTGGGCGCCGAGGCGTTCGGCGGCCCGCCGGACGGCGCTCGCCGCGCTGCTGGCCTCCACCCGAAACCAGATGCCACTGTCGGTGACCGCGTCGGCGTTCACCTGGACCACTTGGTGACCGTGATCCGCGTACCTGTCTCCGCCGACGTCTCGATCTGGAACTCGTCGACCAGGCGTCGCGACCCGCTGAGGCCGAGGCCGAGGCCGCCGCCGCTGGTGTAGCCGTCGGTCATGGCCAGGTCGAGGTCGGCGATGCCCGGACCGGAGTCGGCGAACACGATCTGCACGCCCTTGCGTCGGCCGTTGTCCACGACCGTCACCTCGACCGAACCGCCGCCGCCGTACACCAGGGTGTTGCGGGCCAGCTCGCTCGCCGCCGTGACCACCTTGGTCTGGTCGACGAGAGACAGCTTGACGGCAACCGCCACGGCCCGGACCAGTTGCCGGACGCGCACCACGTCCTCATCGCTGCGGACCGACTGCGCCTGTGGCTGGCCCAGGTCGACGCCCGCGGTCACGGCGTGGCCGTCTCGGCGTCCGGATCGTCGTCGAGCTGGTAGTCGAGCTCGTCGGCGTGGGCCGCCGCGATCAGCTCCATGCCGCGCTCGACGTTCAGCGCGGTACGGATGCCGTTCAGCGACAACCCGAGTTCGACAAGGGTGATGGCGACGGCCGGACGCATCCCGACCACCACCGTCTCCGCGTCGAGCACCTTGGAGATCGACGCGATGGTGGAGAGCATCCGCCCGACGAAGGAGTCGACGATGTCAAGTGCCGTGATGTCGATGATGACGCCGTGGCAACCGGTGGCGACGATCCGCTCGGCCAGGTCCTCCTGGAGCTGGACCGCCGTCTGGTCGGACATGTCGAGCTGGATGGAGACGAGCAGGATGTCCCCGATCTTGAGGATCGGCACCCTTTCCATCAGGCGTCCCGGCGCGGCTGGCGGCGGGCGGTCTCCACCCCGTTGAGTCGCAGCACGTGGCGCAGCGCGTCGGCGAGGCTCGCCTTGGTGGCGATGTCGCCGAACTCGATGCCGAGCGCCACGATGGTCTGCGCGATCTGCGGACGGATGCCGGAGATGATGCAGTCGGCGCCCATCAGCCGGGCGGCCACCACGGTCTTCAGGATGTGCTGGGCGACCTGGGTGTCCACCGCCGGGACACCGGTGATGTCAATGATCGCGTACGGCGAGCTGGTGTCGACCAGGGTCTGCAGCAGCCGCTCCATGACCACCTGGGCCCGGGCCGAGTCCAGGGTGCCGACCAGCGGCACGGCGACGACGCCCTCCCAGAGCTTGACCACCGGCGTGGAGAGCTCAAGCAGCTGCTCGGCCTGGTCGGCGATCAGGCTCTCCCGGGTGCGGACGAAGCTCTCGAAGGTGAACAGGCCCATCTCGTCGACCAGCTTCGAGAAGGCGACGTAGTCCTGCAGCGCGTTCGGGCCGCCGGTCTCCTGTACCAGCTCAGCCAGCACGTCCTTGAGCGCGAAGATGCTGATCGTGGTCTCGGTGGCGGAGAAGCCCTGCCGGGCCCGGCCACGGGACAGTTCGGAGAGCGCGGCGCGCAGTTCGGCGGCGCTGTCGACGGACAGGTCGATGGTGCCCTGCTCGCCGGTGGCGACGATGGCGCGGTGCAGATCCTGGACCTGTCGGCGCAGCTCCGCCTGGCTCAGTCGGCCTCGCAACGAACTGGTGACGATCTCGGTCCACCGAGCCGTGACCCGGTCGGCCTGCCCGCCGAGCAGCGCGGCGAGCCGAGCACTCTCTTCGGTGCTCAACGCCATTTCGAACCCCCTTGACCTGGACCGGGCGGACTCTATCACCGGGGTCTGACCAACTACTTGCCCCGTAGCAACTGAATGACGATGGCCACCGGATCACGGCTCCCGTTCTGCGTTCGGCCATGGTCGTGGGATACCGTTCCCCCGATAACAGGAGGTCTGGCGAATGTCGTTGACGGTGCACACGGAACAACGCGGCGACGTGGTCGTCGTGGCGGTCGCGGGCGAGCTGGACATGGCCACTGCACCGCAGCTGCAGGACCAGATCACCGACCTGCTCGACAAGGGCCGCAATCGGCTGGTGTTCGACCTGGCGGACGTCTCGTTCTGCGACTCGACCGGTCTGTCGGTCTTCGTCCGCGCCAAGAACAGCTGCGACGAGGCTGGCGGCGTGGTCCGACTGGCCGCCCCGCAGCGCGGTGTGCTGCGCATCCTTGAGGTGAGCGGGCTGGTCGAGGTGCTGCACACCTACCCGACGGTGGACGAGGCAGTCGCCGGCGAATCGACGCCGGCCTCCTCCTGACCGTCCGCGCGCGTCACTCGTCCTCGACGTAACGGGGACGAGCGATCGCCATGCCCGCCGCCGTCTGCACGGCGAGGGCGCCCAGCAGGAACCCGATCGGCGCGGTCCAGCCGCCGGTGGCCTCGTAGAGGATGCCAACCATCAGCGGGCCGAGGGCGGCGATCACGTACCCGGTGCTCTGCGCGAACGCGGAGAGCGCGACCGTTCCCTCGGCGGTGCGGGCGCGCAGTCCGATGGCGGTCAGGATCATCGGGAACGCGCCCTGGCCGATCGCCAATAGGGCGACCCAGAGCAGCGCGGCGCCGTGCGGTGCGAGCGCCAACCCCAGGTAGGCCAGTGCCGACGCGGTGGTCAGCCCGAGCACCAGCGGCCGCAGGCTGCCCAGCCGACCGGCCAGGGTGGGCATCAGCAGCGCGATCGGCACGCCGAGCGCGGTGACCCCGGCGAGCAGCAGCCCGGCCGACTCCGGGTGGTAACCGGCGTCGCGGAACAGCTGAGCCAGCCAACCCATGATCGCGTACCCGCTGAGTGACTGCGCCCCGAAGTAAACGGCCATCGCCCAGCCGAGCCGGGTCCGCGCCGGCCGGACCCGCGTCGGCGTGGCGACGGCCGCCGTCGGGGTCGCCCGCCGCGCCGCGGCGCGGGTCCGCAGCGCCAGCGGCACCCACGGGAGTACGGCCACCGCGGCCATCGCGGCCCAGACGCCGAGCCCGGCCCGCCACGACCCGAAGGCGTGCGCGATCGGCACCGCGGAGGCGGCGGCCACCGTCGTGCCCACGGTCAACGCCATCGTGTACGCCCCGGTGACCAGGCCGGTGCGGTGCGGGAAGTGCTGCTTGACGAGCATCGGCAGCAGGATGTTGGCTACCGCGATGCCGGACAGCGCCAGCGCGCTGGTGAGCACGAAGATCCAGGCCGAATCGGTGGCGACCCGGAGCACCTGGCCGACGGCGAGGACGAACATGGCGACCACCAGCACCCGGGCCGGTGCCACCCGGCGGACCAGCCACGGGGTGAGCGCGCCGAGACCGGCGAAGGCGATGGTCGGCAGGGTGGTGACCAGGCCGGCGGTGACGCCGGAGAGGCCCAGCCCGTCGCGGACCTCGTCGAGCAGTGCGCCGAGGCTCGTCACCACGGCACGCAGGTTGAGCGCGACCAGCAGCATCCCGACCAGCACCAGCGCGCCGCCGGTCGCCGGGTGGGTCCGCCGGCCGGCACCGGGGTCCCGCGTCGGGCGAGGGTCGACGGCGACGGGGGCGGGCAGCGCCGGAGCGGCGGTTGGTGGCGGGGTCATGACCTCTAACCTACAATCATGGGATGAATTTGGGACCGGTGATGTAACCAGTGCCACCGTCGGTTGATTTCCCCTCCGCCCCGCCGGTGCCGCCCTCCGGCCAGCCCGCCGTGCCGCCCCGCGGTCACCGGGTCCGGCAGACCACCGAGCAACTCCGCGCCCGGATCCTGGGCGGCGAGTGGCCTGTCGGCGGGCGCATCCCCACCGAGCCACAACTGGTCGCCGCGCTGGGCGTCGGGCGCAACACGGTCCGCGAGGCGGTCCGCGCCCTGGTGCACGCCGGGGTGCTGGAGTGCCGGCAGGGCTCCGGCACCTACGTGGTGTCCACCGACGAACTGGCACCGGTGGTCGCCCGCCGGCTCGGCGACGACCGGATGACCGAGGTCATCGAGGTACGCCGCGCCTTCGAGGTGGAGGCCGCCCGGCTCGCCGCGCTGAGGCGTACACCGGAGGACCTGGCGGCGCTCGACGGCGCGCTCGCCCAGCGCGAGGCCGCCTGGCACGGCGGCCGGGTCGACGCGTTCGTCGAGGCCGACGCGGCACTGCACACGGCGGTGGTCGCCGCCGCACACAACGCCATGCTCGCCGAGCTGTACGCCTCGGTGGGCACCGCCCTGCGCAGCACTGTCGCCCAGGCCATGGGCGGGGCACTCACTCCCGAGCGCTACGTCGACCACACCCGGTTGGTCGAGGCGATCCGGGCCGGCGATCCCGGCCGGGCGGCGCTCGAAGCCGGCGCTTTTCTGGAACCCGCCGAACGGGCATAGGTTGTGCCGGACAGAAAAGCGGACACCTCGGGAGTACGAATGCTCAAGGGCTTCAAAGACTTCATCATGCGCGGCAACGTCGTCGACCTGGCGGTCGGTGTCGTCATCGGCGCCGCGTTCACGGGCGTGGTCACCCAGCTCACCAAGTCGTTCCTCGAACCGCTGGTCCGGGTGATGATCGTGCTGATCACCGGGAACAAGAACGGCCTCAGCGGATCGACGCCCAAGTTCCGGGATATCCCGTTCGACTGGGTGGCGTTCGTCAACGCGGCCATCACCTTCCTGCTGACCGCGATGGCGCTCTACTTCCTGGTCGTCTACCCGATGAACCGGTTGGCCGAGCGGCGCAAGCGGGGCGAGGAGCCGCCGCCCTCGGCGCCGAGCGAGGAGGTCAAGCTGCTCACCGAGATCCGGGACGCCCTGGTCTCCGCCGGCCACACCACCCCCGGCCAGCAGCGCGGGGCGCTGGACGACGTGCTGGGCCGCCGTCCCGAGCCGCCGACGCAGCGCTGACCGGAACGGATGCACATCGGCCCCTGTGGGATTCCCGCAGGGGCCGCACCTTCTCGTACGTGTGTTCGATAGAGTCCCGCCATGGAGCAGCGAAAGCACTGGTGGAACGGGAAGTGGGGGCGGCTGGCCCGGCGGGACGTCTTCCTGCGGGTGGACGCCGACCGGTGGCACGTCGAGCAGCGAGCAGGCGGCGCCGAGGGCATCTCCCGTTTCTACGAGTACGGCAGTGCGGACGAGGCCGAGGACACCGTCCGGGCGCTGCTCGACGGCCCGGACACCTGGCGGGAACTGTCCCCCCGCCCGCCCGGCGGCTGGACCCTCCCGAACAGCTGAGTCGGCGGAACACCGTGCACGGGCGCAACGGTGCCGTGTGCTGAGCTGCGTGCCGCGTGCTGGGCGCCGCGTGCTGCGTGCCGTGTGCCGCGTGCGCTGGCGTCGCGGTCCGTTTGTCCGCCACCTCGCGCGGCCGTGGAGGCGGTGTTGCTTTCGACGGTGATGACTCTGAGGCATAAATATGCCTCAGAGTCATCGCGCTCTTCAGGCCCATCGCCTCCCGGCCCATCGCCTCTCGGCCCATCGCCTGCGGACCTGCCGCCTCAGGACCTGTCACCTCCGGACCCGCTGCCTCCGGGACTGTCGCCTCCAGTCGCTTCCAAGTCGCTGCCGCGGTTGCTGAACACCGGGCGGGTGGATGGCGGCGTTTAGCGGCGCGCCGCCCTGGGAACCGCAGCGGGATGGACCAGCAGGACGAGCAGCAGGCGACCATCTCGCGGATCACCACCGGGATGACGGTGATCGACTCAGCCGGCACCGAGGTCGGCACCGTGGACCTCGTCCAGCGGGGCGACCCGAACGCGGTGACCGTCCAGACACCGACCGCCGACCCGGGCAGCAGCCTGGACGAGCTGATCGAGGCGACCGCGGTCGAGGAGCCGGACGTCCCGGCCGATCTGGCGGCGCGACTGCTGCACAGCGGCTACCTGAAGGTCTCGACCGACCTGACCCGTACCGGTGCGGTCTACGTACCGGCCGACCGGATCGGGTCGGTGGCCGACGGCCGGGTCCTCCTGGCCGTCGGTGTGGCCGACCTGCCGCCCGAGGAGTGACCCCACCGATTTGATCGACTCGGGTTCACGGAAATCGGGGCGTCCCGGGCCTCGGGACAGCCCGACTTCATGAAACCCGAGTGGATCTTCCCGGCCCCGCGGCGGCGGGCCGGTCCGGCGCGGCCGGGGCGGGCTGGTCGGGCGCGGTGGGGGCGGGCTGGTCCGGCGCGGCGGGGGCGGGTTGGCGGCTGCGGAAGAGCAGCAGCATCAGGCAGCCCGCGACCAGGCCCCAGAACGCGCCGCCCACGCCGATCAGCGTCACCCCGGACGCGGTCACCACGAAGGTGACCACGGCAGCCTCGCGGGTCGCCGGGTCGGTCACCGCCGAGGCGAGCGCGGTGGCGAGGGCGCCGAGTAGCGCCAGCCCGGCGACCGCCTCGATGAGGATCGGTGGGGCGACCGCTACCAGTGTGGTGGCCACGCCGGCGCCCAGGCCGAGCACGGCCAGCCCAGCGCCCGCGGTGACCGAGGCGATCCACCGGCGCTCCGGGTCCGGGTGCGCGTCGGGACCGGCGGCCAGGGCGGCGGTGATCGCCGCGAGGTTCACCGCGTGCCCGCCGGCCGGGGCGGCGAGCAGACTGGCCAGGCCGGTGGTCCGCAGCGCGGCGCCGAACGGCGGCCGGTAGCCGTAGCCGACCAGCACCGCCATGCCGGGTACGTTCTGCGCGGCCATGGTGACCAGGAACAGCGGCAGGGCCACCCCGACCAGGGCGGACGCGTTCCAGGCCGGCGCGGTCAGCGTGACCGACGGGATCAGCGCGGCGCCGGTCAGGCCGGCCGGCGGTGCCGTCATGGCGATCGCCGCCACCGCCACCACCAGCGCACCGGGTACCGCCCAGCGGCGGGCGAACCGGTGCAGCAGCAGCCAGCCGACCACCACCGGGCCGGCCACCACCGGCAGCTCGACAAGTGCGCGGACCGGGGCGGTGCACAGCGGCAGCAGCACCCCGGCGAGCATCGCGCCGGCCACCGGCTTGGGGATGGCGGCCACCGCCCGGCCGAGTGGCGGGAACAGCCCGGCCGCGACGATCAGCACCCCGGAGACGAGGAAGGCGCCCACCGCCACCGGCCATCCGCCCGGCGGCGGCCCGGTCGCGACCAGCAGCGCCGCGCCCGGTGTGGACCAGGCCGCGCTCATCGGTATCCGGTATTGCAAGCCCAGCCAGGCGGCGACGAGCCCGCTCGCCACGCAGAGAGCGAGCAGGCCGGACGCGGCCTGTGCGTCCGACGCGCCCGCCGCCCGGAGCCCGGCCAGCACGACGGTGAACGAGCTGGCGAAGCCGACCAGCGCGGTCACCACCCCCGCCAGCACCGGTTGCACGCGTCCGGCCACGCCACCCTCCCGACTGTTCCGTTTACGGAACGGAAGCGTGTAGCACGATAGCCGGGTGCCGCACCCACCACCAGCCCCGCGCCCGGGCCTCGACGTGGATCCCGCCGTCGTCGGGCGCCGGGTCCGTGCCCTACGCGAGGAGCGGGGAATCTCGCTGTCCACACTCGCCCGGCTCGCCGGCGTCGGAAAGGCCACCCTCTCCGGCCTGGAGCACGGCACCCGCAACCCGACCCTGGAGACGCTCTGGGCCGTCACCGCGCAGCTCGGCGTACCGTTCACCGCCCTGCTGGCTGAACCAACGGCCGAACCCACCGTGCACGGCACCGCGGTCACCGCCACCCTGCTGGAGGTGTTCACCGACACCGACGCGACCTACGAGCTGTACCGGATGCGGGTCGCACCCGGCGTCGTGCAGCTCTCCCCCGCCCACGCGCCGGGAGTCACCGAACACGTCACCGTCTTCGCCGGGGTGCTGCGCGCCGGGCCGGCCGACGCACCGCTGACCGCCCCGGCCGGCGGTCACCTCCGCTGGGTGTCGGACGTGCCACACAGCTACGCGGCGGTGGGTGACGAGGAGGTCGCCGCCAGCCTGCTACTGCGCTATCCGCGCCACTGAGGCCCGGCCGATCGGTCACGCACCGTCGGGCCGGCGACGAAAATCGCAATCATTTCTCGACCTAGGTAGGAGGCGTAGAGACGAATGCGGGTTGTTCTTGGCAAGCTTGTCCCCATGACGCTGATCCTCCGCTCGGTCATCCTCAACGACATCGGCTTGGTGCGCACCAACAACGAGGACTCCGCCCTCGCCGGTGACCGCCTGATCGCCGTCGCCGACGGCATGGGTGGGCTGCCTGCGGGCGAGGTGGCGAGCGAGATCGTGATCCGGATCCTGGACGAGCTGGCTCCGCCCACCGACCCCGACGGTGCCGCCGACGCGCTGCGTGCCGTAGTCAGCACCGCCAACCAGCGCATCCACGCCGCGATCACCGTCGACCCGAGCCGGGACGGCATGGGGACGACACTCACCGCGGCGCTGCTGGCCGGGGAGACGCTGGTGCTGGCCCAGGTGGGCGACTCCCGCTGCTACCTGCTGCGCGACGGGGAGCTGACCCAGCTCACCCGGGACGACACGTTCGTGCAGTCGCTTGTCGACCAGGGCACCCTCTCTCCCGAGCAGGCCCGCCACCACCCGCAGCGGTCCCTGGTGACCCGGGCCGTGCAGGGCGCCGACACCCCACCCGCGATCGGTGTGCTCACCGTCGTCCCCGGCGACCGGCTGCTGCTGTGCAGCGACGGGCTCTCCGACTACGTCGAGGACGAGGCCATCGCGACGGCCCTGGGCATGTACGCCGACCGCCAGCAGTGCGGTGAGCAGTTGGTGAAGCTGGCCCACCACGCCGGCGCCCCGGACAACGTCACAGTCGTGGTCTCCGACGTCGTCGCCCGCTGACCCGTACGGCGCACTCGGCAGCTCACCCGAACCGGCCGGTTCGGGTGCTGCCGCCACAGTAGGTGGTTGTGCCATCTAGCTTGCGCCGCTACTGTCCGACGCGTGGATTCCGACCGGCGCGGGCAGTGGCTGCGGGGGGTGCTCGATATCTGCGTCCTGGCCCTGCTGTCCGAAGGCGAGTCCTACGGCTACCAACTGGCCCAGGCGCTCGACGCGGCGGGCGTCGGGCCGATCCAGGGCGGCACGCTCTATCCCGTGCTGCTGCGCCTGCAGAAGACCGGCCTGGTGACCGCGCAGTGGCGGGAGGGCAGCGCCGGGCCGGCCCGCAAGTACTACCGGCTCACCGACGACGGGTACGCGGCGCTGCGCGCCGGCGGCAGCGCCTGGCTCACCTTCGTCCGGCCGGTGAACGACATCGTCACGAAGGGGGTCACCCGGTGAACGCCGACGATTGGCTGCGTACGCTCACGGCCGAGCTGCACCAGCGCCGGGTCGCGGCGGACGCCGCACGGCACGTGGTCGCCGAGGCCGCCACGCACCTGCGCGAGGGAGGCGGCGACCCCTGGGTCGTCTTCGGTCCACCCCAGCAGTACGCGGGCGCGGTCGTGGAGAGCATCGGCACCGCGCCCGGACCGCGCCCCGGGCCGGTCCGGCTGCACGCGGCGGGCATCACCAAGAGGTACGGACGGCGAACCGTGCTGCGCGACGCCACGCTTACCGTCCGGGCCGGACAGATCGCCGCGGTGGTGGGCGCGAACGGCTGTGGCAAGAGCACCTTCCTCCGGATCTGCGCCGGACTCATGTCACCGGACGCCGGTGAGGTGACCGTCTCCGGGCGGCTCGGCTACTGCCCGCAGTCCGGCGGCACCGCCGACTTCCTGCTCGCCGACGAGCACTTCGTGCTGGTCGGCGCCGGTCAGGGCGTGGCCCGGGGGCCGGCCCGCCGCGCCGGTCGGGCGGCGGCCCGTCAGCTCGGTTGGGAGGCGGGCGGGGACGTGCAGGCCCGCCACCTGTCCGGCGGCACCCGACAGAAGCTCAACCTGACCATGTCCACTCTCAGCGCCCCCGACGTGCTGCTGCTCGACGAGCCGTACCAGGGCTTCGACCAGGGCACCTACGTCAACTTCTGGGACCAGCTCAGCAGGTTGCGCGACGCCGGCACAGCCATCGTCGTGGTGACCCACCTGCTCAACCAACTCGACCGGGTGGACATCGTGCTCGACCTGACCCCGGCACGAGAGACCGGGTGGCACGCGCCCGGCATCCAGGGAGGTCACCCGTGAACCGGCTCGTCACCGTCGCCGAGATGACCCTGCGGGAGCTGCTGCGGCGTCGGGGCGTACTCCTGCTGTTGTTGTTGATGCCGTTGACCTTCTACCTGATCCGGCGGGACGCCTACCTCGGGCAGTCGGTTCGATCGCTGCTGCTCGGCGTGGGCTGGGCGGTGAGCACCGCCGCGCTGTTCGCCACGACCGCGGCACGCGAGTTGGAGCCGAGGCTGCGGCTGGCCGGTTACCGCCCACACCACCTCTACCTCGGTCGGATGCTCGGCCTGTGGACGGTGGGGCTGGTCATCTCCGTACCGTTCTTCCTGCTGCCGATGATCGACGGCGCGGACCTGCGGTACGGCGGCCTGGCGGCGGCGCTGCTCTGTTCCGTCGCGGTGGCGGCGCCGTTCGGGATGCTGATCGGTGCGCTGCTGCCCCGCGAGTTGGAGGGCACGCTGCTGCTGCTCACCGTGGTGACGGTGCAGATGCTGATCGACCCGGCCGGCTCCGGGGCGAGGCTGACGCCGTTCTGGTCGAGCCGGGAGATCGCCACCTGGACGGTCGACAACACCGACCAGGGCTACCTCGCCCGTGGCCTGCTGCACGGCCTCGTCGTCACCGCCCTGCTGGCCCTGGGCGTGGCCGCGGTGGCCAGCGTCCGCCTGCGCCGCCGCCGGCACCTGCGGCACCTGCCGGTCGGCTGACCGCCGCGGGCACCGCGGATCGGGCCAATCCGGTTGCTGCGACCCCCGCGGCGGGTTGAGATGGGCGAATGACCATCCGCCGGGTGACCGACGACGACCGTCTCACCACCAGCTTCCCGCTGGCCGCGTACGCCTTCGAGTCCTCGCCGCTGAGCGCTGCCCGGACCGCGGACTTCCGCGACTACCTGCCCTACAACCAGGGCAACCGGACGCTGATCGCCGAGGAGGACGGCACCACGTTGGCCGCCGTCTCGGCCATTCCGATGCGACAGAACCTGCGCGGAGTGGTGCTGCCGATGGCCGGTGTCGCCGGGGTGGCAACACATCCGCTGGCCCGCCGGCAGGGGCACGTCCGGACGTTGCTGCACCAACTCCTCGACGAGATGCGCGACGAGGGGCACCTCATCAGCGCGCTCTATCCGTTCCGGCCCAGCTTCTACGCCCGGTTCGGCTACGCAGGGCTGCCCAAGCCACGCCGGGTCACCTTCACTCCGGCCAACCTGGGCTCGCTGCTGCGGGTGGACCTGGCCGGCGAGGTGAGCTGGGAACGCATCGCCGCCGGCTATCCGGCGTGGCGGGCGTTCACCGAGCGCAACCTCCAGGAACGACACGGTTTCGCGATCTTTCCCGACTACCGGGCGATCGGAATGCGCGACCGCGACGAGCACTGGCTGCTCACCGCCCGGGTGGACGGCGAGGTCACCGGCGCGGTGACGTACCGGATCGACGAACACGGCGGCACGCTGCACGGCAACGAACTGCTGGTCACCGACCCGCTCGCGCGGTCGCTGCTGTTGCAGTTCTTCGCCCGGCACGTCGACCAGATCGAGCGGGTCACCGTCCAGGTTCCGCCCGACGAGTTGCCCGAGCTGTGGCTGACCGACCTGGACGTGCACGTCGAGGCCCGCACGGCCGTGCCGGGTTCGTCCGCGCCGATGGCCCGGCTGCTGTCGCTTGACGCGTTGAGCGGGCTGCCCGCCGGCCCGGGCCGGGTGCGGATCGAGCTGACCGGGGACCGCTGGCTGACCGGCACCCACCTGCTCGACGGCACGACCGGCGCGCTGGAACTGGTCGACGACAGCACCGGCCGCGCGCCGACCGCCACGCTCACCGCCGCCGGGCTCTCCGCCCTCGCGTACGGGGTGCTGGACCCGGTCGAGCTGCCGCTGCGCGGTCTGGGTGAGGTGCCGGTGGACGCCGCCACGGAGCTGCGCGGCCTCTTCCCCCGCCGGGTGCCGTATCTCTTCGCCGACTTCTGAGCCCTCCTCACAATCGGGTTTGTCGCCTGGGCGACCGTGGGTACGCTCCCGCAAATGCCGGAGTGGTTACAGGCGGGTGGGTGGGGGCTGCTGGCCGGGTCGGCCCTGCTGGTCGGGGCGGCGGTCGGCTGGTTCGCCCGGGTGCCGCAGCGCGTCATCGCGTCGATCATGGCGTTCGGCGCGGGGGTGCTGCTCTCCGCCGTGTCGTTCGAGTTGATCGCCGAGGCGCACGCGCAGGGCGGGCTGCTGCCCACCGCTATCGGCGCTGCCGTCGGTGCGCTGGCCTACACCCTGGCCAACCTGGCCCTCGCCCGGCACGGCGCTCGGCACCGGAAGCGGTCCGGCGACCAGCAACCCTCGGAGAGCGAGCAGCCTGGCTCCGGGTCGGCGCTCGCCGTCGGCGCGCTGCTCGACGGCGTACCCGAATCGGTGGTGATCGGCGCCAGCCTGCTCGGCGGCGGCGCGGTCAGCCTGGTCACGGTGGCGGCGGTGTTCCTCAGCAACGTTCCGGAAGGGCTGTCCAGCGCGGCCGGGATGCGCCAGGCCGGCCGCACCCGACGGTACGTGTTCCTGCTCTGGAGCGGGATCGCGCTGATCAGTGGCGTCGCCGCACTGGTCGGCAACACGCTGCTGGGTGGCGCGCCGCCGGAGGTGCTGGCCGCCATCACCGCGCTCGCCGCCGGGGCGATCCTCGCCATGATCACCGACACCATGGTCCCGGAGGCGTTCGAGAACGCGCACCTCCTGGTCGGTCTGATCACGGTCGCCGGCTTCCTCACCGCCTTCGCCCTCTCCCACTAGCATCACGGGGTGCGCATGACGTCGCTTGCCGCTCTCCTCGTCCTCGGTGTCGCCACCGCGACCCTGCCCGCCTGCGCGCCCAACGACCCGGCCCCCGCCTTCGAGGCCGGCTCGTCCGCCTCGCCGACGGCCCTGCCGACCGGCGGTCAGGGCGACGCGCCGGGGGCCCGCGACGGCCTCGGCGGCCCGGGCGCCAGCGCCAGCCCGAAGCCCGCCAACAAGGTGCTCGCCGCCGGCAACCCGAACGGCAGGGCCACCGTGCCGGCCGAGGCGCGGGCGGTGGACACCGCCAAGCCGACCCGGACCATCGGCACCGGTACCCCGGCGAGCTGCACCTCCGCGGCGGTCGTGAAGGCCGTCACGGCCGGCGGCGTCATCACGTTCAACTGTGGACCGGCCCCGGTGACCATCAAGATGGCCGCCACCGCGAAGGTCCGCAACGCCAACGGGCCGAAGATCGTGCTGGACGGCGGCGGCAAGGTCACGCTGAGCGGCCAGGGGCAGCGCCGCATCCTCTACATGAACACCTGCGACGAGGCCCAGGGCTTCACCACCTCGCACTGCCAGAACCAGGACCACCCACAGCTCACCGTGCAGAACCTCACCTTCGCCGACGGCAACTCCACAGGCGAGAAGGTCGAGGGCGGCGGCGGTGGGGCGATCTTCGTACGCGGCGGGCGGCTGAAGGTGGTCAACTCGCGCTTCGTCCGCAACCGCTGCGACCGCACCGGACCCGACCTGGGTGGGGCGGCCGTCCGGGTGCTGAGCCAGTACGAGAACAAGCCGGTGTACGTGGTGAGCAGCACCTTCGACGGCGGTTCCTGCTCCAACGGAGGGGCGTTGAGCAGCATCGGCGTCTCCTGGGTGGTGCTGAACAGCCTGCTCAGGGACAACGAGGCGATCGGCAGCGGCGCCAACCCGGCCAAGTCCGGCACGCCGGGTGGCGGCAGCGGCGGCGCGATCTACTGCGACGGCAACGAGTTCACCGTACGGCTCGCCGGCACGATCATCGAGAACAACAAGGCGAACGAGGGCGGCGGCGCGGTCTTCTTCGTGAGCAACAACCGCACCGGCACGATGAGGATCGAAAACTCGACCCTGCGCCGCAACCCCAGCGCCAAGTTCGAGACCCGCGGCTTCCCCGGCATCTTCTTCCTAGGCGCCCGCAACCCCACGGTAACCAACTCCAAGCTCTCCTAGCCCACCCGCGCCCGCGCTGGGTGCGCCCGGCATTCCCGCACCCCCGCCGATGATCAAGAGGTTTCGGTCACCAGGACTCGGTTTTTTGACTGGGAGCTCTTGATCAACGAGCTGGGATGGGGTCAGTAGGGGTTTCCCTGACCTGGGGGGCGGGCGTGGAGGAGGGCGGCGGGGCGGCCGGGTAGGTCCCGTGCGCCGGACATCGGCGGGCTTGCCGTGTGGTCGCCGTCGGCCATTCCGGCGAAGAGTTCCTTGAGCGCCGTCAGCGCACTGATCTTGGGATGCCAGCCCAGCTCGGTCTCCGCGCGCTCGCTGGACATCAGCGGGGCGTTCAGACCCAGCTCCACCCAGCCCGCGTCGACCGGTTGCAGCCGCGCCCGCCAGGTCAGCACCGCCGCCACCCGCAGCACCGGCGCGGCGACCGGCACCGTCCAACCGTGGAAGTGCCGGGCCACCAGCTCCGGAGTGAGCACCGGGTCCGCGGCGATGTTGAAGGCGCCGCGCGCATCACCCAACACCGCCCGGGTGTACGCGTCAGCCACGTCATCGGCGTGCACCGCCTGCATCCGCAACCGGCGGTTCGCCGGCACCAGCGGGATCCGGCCGAAGCGCAGCAGCCGCACCGGCGCCAGCGGGCCGAGGAAGTACCGCGTGATCTCCGCACCGGCGGCCCGCTGGAAGGTCAACCCGGGTCGCATCCGTACCACCCGCAGCGTCGGATGATCCCGTTCGACCCCGTCCAGCAGCGCCTCCACCTCGGCCTTGTGCTCGCTGTACGACGAGCCGGGCACACCTGTGGCCGGCCACCGCTCGCTGATCGGGTGGTCCTTCGGGCCGGGCGCGTAGGTGCCCACCGACGAGGCGTACACCAGGGCCGGCACACCGGCCTGGACCACCGCGTTGATCACCGCCCGGCTGCCGTCGACGTTGGTCCGGCGCAGCACCCGCTGGTCGTGACTGGGCTGGATCTGCCAGGCCAGGTGCACCACCGCGTCCGCACCCGCGAACACCTCGGCGAGCTGCCCGACCGCGCCCGGCGCGCCGATGTCGCAGGAGTGCCACTCCACCTGGTCGTACGGCTCGCCAGCATCCGGGCCGGGCAACCGTCGAACGACCCCGGCCAACTCCACGCCCCGCTCTCGGCGCAGCCTCCGCAGCAGCGCCGTACCGACGTTGCCGCTCGCCCCCACCACCACGATCCGCATGCCCGACCCCGTACCCGCCCAGCACCAGCTCAACCACCCACCCGACGAGCCTTGCGCGTCCCGGCCCGCACAACATCCGCTTTACGTCCGCGCACAATTGACCTCGATCGTGACCTGGCGGTTCTTCTGGTCGTAACGGGGGTCCGGGGGTGCGCTCACGCTCGGGTACGGGCCCCAGCCCATGCCCTTCGCGGTGATCGTGTTCGAAACGCCCTGCGATGACAGTTCCTGCTTCACCCGGTCGGCACGGCGCTGGGAGAGGTCGCCGTTGCCGTGGTGGGCCACGTATCCCTTGATCAGGACCTCGACGCTCGGGTTCTCACGGAGGAAGCCGGCGAATCTGCCCAGGATCTTCCTCGCCGCCGCCGGGTCGCGGAACTCGGCCTCGTCGGCGACGAAGCCGACTCCGCCGTTGTCCGGCAGTACCGAGAGCGTGTCGCAGCCCAGGTAGATCTCTGCGACGGGGAACTTGACCACGCTCACGGGCGGGCTGGTGACCGCCGACCGGCTCGTGTTCGGCTCTTCGGCCACGACCACGTCCTTGGCACCGGAGGCCGTAACGATCTCGCGCCACAGGTCAACGAGGAACGCCTGGTTCTTCTCGTCGAGCGGCTCCTGCGGCGCGGCTGTGTAACCGAGCCCCGCCATGATGACCTTACGTTCACTGAGGTCGGGCAGTAGGCCCTGCTGCTTCAGCGCCTTGGCGATGAGCGCCGGACGCCGCGACACCAGGTTGTTCTTACGGAAATCCAGAGGGGCGGTCGTCTGCACTCCGGAGTCGATCAGCACCACGCTGCCGCCCTGACCGGCGGCGTCCGATGCCACGCTCAGCGCCTGCAGGACGTTCGCCTCCGGCGCCCCAGCATGCGACCTGGCAAGGATCGAGTCCACATTCTTGAGGAAGCTCGTCTGGTCGATGGCGAAGTTTGACTTGGTCTTGGCGCCGGTACTGAACACCAGCTCACCCGCTAGGCCGGGACGGCCGTCCACCCGGATGGCCGTGATCTTGCCGCAGCCCATCATGGTGTCCACGATCATCTGACGGATTTCGGTCGGAGGCGTCGGCGTCGGGCTGTTGGCCCGGGCACCAACCGCGATGGCCAGGCCCGGAGCCGCAGGCTGCGGGCAGTGGAACTCGAACTCTTCACCGAACACCAAGGCGCAGCCGGTGGTTACGGCTGCCAACTGGAGGCACATCGCCAGGACGGCGAGTCGCACAGACCTGTGAGGTTTCATGCCCAGTGCTGACGGACCGCAGGCCGTCCGTCAGCACTGGGCATGGTGGCCACCCCCGACATGTCCTACCCCGCTCCCCTGCAACGCGACGACCGGCTCCGCGGACGGCTCGACGGTGAGCAGCGCATACCGTCCCTGGCCGAGGTTCGGCGCCGAGAGCAGGAGTTGGCCGAGACCGGTGGACAGCTGACCGTCGGATATCAGGTCGTACTCCTCGCCGAGCTGAGCCAGAAGTTGAACGAGCTGCACGTCGCGTACCTGCGCATGGGCCAGGCCCTGGCACTCGAACTGAGCCGGTGCGACGAGCGGATCGAGCGAGCTCAAGAGGACCTGCGGCGGATGCAGGAGGGTCTGCGGGACGCGAGCGTCCCACTGACGCCCGAGGAGCTACGGCCTCGCAACTCCGAGGAGGTGCTCTGGGCGGAGGAGGTGCTGCGGCACCGCCGTGAAGTGGCGCGCTCGCGGCGGGTCTTACGCGCGCGGGAGAACGTGGACCACGCCCGCGACCGCGTCGAGCGCCGACAGGCCGAGCGCGCCGCTGCCGTTCGTCAGCACCAGGAAGCTGCCTCGGGCCCGGGCATCCAGGCCCAACGGACGGTGGAGTTGTACCAGCGGCGTATCGCCGTGTACCTGGCCGCGCTGGCCCAGAACCACCCGGAGGGCGGAACCCTCTATCCACTGCTCACCCTCCCCTCGATCCCGCTGCCTGGCTGGGTCACCGAGTCATCGCCCCACCATCACGACACCAGGAGCCTGACGTGAGGATGCCGAGGGAATGGACACGATGGGCCGAGCTACGGGGGGCCTCCAAGCGGCTGAAGCAGCTGAGCCTGCGGCGCGTTCCGGTGATGAGCGGTGAGAAGGAGCTGCGGTCTCGGGTCCGGCGACACCTGGCTGAGTCGGCGCGTTACGGCATCGACGCCGATGTGATCAAGGCGATCGACGAGGTCATCGAGTCACACGTGATCGAGATGGAGGCAGAGATCCTCCGCTCGCACACGGCCGAGGAGGTCGAGCTGGGCAAGCTGCAGGGCACGATCGACGGTCTGATCGTGCAGTACGACTACGACGGCGAAGCCCGGGGCGGCCGGATCAAGCAGCTGGATTACCAGCAGCGGATGGCGCTGCGCGACGTCGAGGACCGGGACACTCCGACCCCTGCCGGCTACGACGGAGTCGAGGAGCCCGGCCATCAGGTCGGTAAGGTCGGTGAGCTGGCTGGCCGCAGCCTGCTGGGCCTGCTGGTCCTCTACCTCGTGCTGGCGCTGGCGATGGTGGCCGATCTCATTACGTTCCGGCAGGTCGTCGAGCGGATGCTTAACGACGCACTGGTGTTTCCACTCGTGCTCGCGCTGACCGTGACGACGACCTACGTCGCGCACTGGGCGGGCGAGGGTTTCAAGCAGGCCAAGGAGCAGCGCCGCAACATTAGGCGAGCCGTGGCCGGGTGGTCGCTCTTCGGGGTTTGGCTGGCGATGGGCTTCGGAGCGTTCGTCTTCCGCCTGCTGGCCCCCGCCCTGCCCAGCGCCGATGCGACAGGGGCCTATGTGAACGCGGGCACGTCGGCAACCGCGTCTACCGACGGCAACCCGCTGCTGAGCGCGGGGCTGATGCTCCTGCTCTATGTGCTCACCGGGGCCATCGCGTTCACCGCCGGGTACCGTCGACCGCGTCCCGAGGTAGGACAGTTCACCCGCGCCGGCCGGCGGCTGCGCCGAGCCAACCCCCGGCAGGGCGTGCTACTGCGCGACGTCGCCGAGGCCAGGGCGCTCGGCAGGCAGCTTGATGACCTACGAAACAGCCGCAAGCGGCAGTACGCCGTCGAGGTCGACAGGTGCAAGTCGGCAGCCCGGCGGGTACGGGCCGAGGCCGCGATGCGCGCAGTCCAGCAGCGCATCGCCGCGGAGCGTCCCCGGTGGCGGCGGCTGCTCCCGGGCGCTACTCGGCTCGCCGCCATCGCGGCCCCCCAGGAACAGCAGGTCCGACCGGAGGATGACGAGCCAAGCAACTCCTAGCGGCGGCGCCAGCTCACCGATTCGACTGTGTAGCCGAGCGCCGCCAGCGTACGATCCAACTCGCGCTTGGTGTTCGGGTGGTTCGGCACGCCCACCCACCAGGCGCGACCATCGGCGCTGGTCTCGATCTGAATGGGTGGGGCCTCCGGCTCGTACTCCAGGAACTCGGTGTAGCGCTCCTGGGCCAACGGCGTGCGCAGCAGCATCTCCTGGTTGGCCGAGCCCCGCCAGATCCGCTTGGTCGGCGCGGTCGCGACGTACCGTCCGGTGATCAGCACGTCCACGAGTTCGGCTGTCGCGCGCTGCGCGCGATCCAGCTCGGTGAAGTCGAATCCGGTGTAGAGCAGAACGTCGAAGGACTCGCTGAGTTCGCGTACGCCGCGCAGCAGCGACCCAAGCGCGGCGGCCTGAAGCAACGGCTCTCCGCCGCTCACAGTCAGGCCGTCAGCGCCGGCCGCGACCGCGCGACGTACGTCATCAAGCAGGTCCCCGGCGTCGACTTCGACGCCGCCGGCGGGGTCCCAGGTGTCCTTGGCGATGCAGCCGGGACAGGCCAGCGGGCAGCCCTGCACCCAGAGACCCAGACGCCGACCGTAGCCAAGCGCCGTCACCGGGAAGTGCGCTCGGGCCAGCCGCAGCGTCTCACTCATCGGTCGGCACCGCCGCCCGGGTCCGGTGCCGTAGCACTGCCTCGGTGAAGGTCGGGTCAGCCACCGCCTCGATCAGTCCCTGGTAGTACGCCTCCTCCGCGGCCTGGTAGGCGGACCTGATGGCTGCCTCCCGGTCGGGCGCCTGCACTGCCTCGGGGTCGCCCGCCGCACCGTCGATCGAGGTCATCGCCACCCGATAGTCACCGTTGATCCGGGTCCCCATCCGCTGGGTCACGTTGATGGTGCGGTTGCGTACCTGCCGGCTGCGGACGAATGCCTCCTGGAACGGATGCCGCTGGGCAAGCCCCAAGATGTATGCCATCGCGCAGGCCAGGAACAGCACCACATCGAAGACCAGGATCAGCGTCGCCGGGGTGAGCCCGAGCGCGGCAGCCCCTGATGGGGCGACTGCCGTGCTCAACGACGCAGCGCTGGTGACGCCGCGGTCGTAGAGCGCCGCGGCGAGCAGCCCGAAGCCCAGGATGATCGCCAGTGTGGGCAGCAGGAGCAGAACCGTCAGCACGGCCAGCGGCCGGTCGTAGCCGGTTGCGTGGCGGCTGCGGAACAGCTGACCGGAGACCAGTGGGCCGACAATTGTCAGCCCGGCGATCGCCCCGGTGAGCAGCAGCCCGCTGGCCTGCCCGAGGTCGGTGAGCGGCAGGTACGCCGTAGCGACGTAGTGCTCGATCTTGAAGACGACAGCACCCAGAAACAACACGATGAGCACCCGCCAGATCAGGCGCATCGGCGGTGCCTCGCCCTCCCACACCGGGTGGTCGATCGGGGGTAGCTCGAGCTGAGTGACGTCGATCCTGCGCCGGTGCAGGAACGCGCGCAGTGAGTTGTCCTCGTCGAGCTGATCCCGGGCGGCGATCCGGGCCATCCTGTCCCGGGCGGCGCGCATCTGCCGGTCCGCCTCCTGTGCGGTGTGGTGCAGGTCGGCCAGCCGGGCCTCGGTCAGCCGCTGCCGGTCGCGGTGCTCGTGTATCGCGGTCTCGCACCTGTGTCGCAGCATCTCGATGTACTTCGGCTCGCCCACCGCGTTCGGCGGGTCACCCTCGTGCCCGAACGACCAACCGTCATAGAGGTACTGCTTGCCGTCAGTGAGGCCCTTGTCTCGGGCCTGGTCCACGAGTTGGTCGGCGTCGACGCGCGGGTCGACGGCGGGCCTGGGCAACGGCACCAGCAGGCCGGCGTCCGGGTCGCGGAGAACCGCGAGCGCCTGACCGAACCGCCGGCCCCACATCTGGAGATAGTTCACCGGTCCGTCACTTCCTCTGTAGCAGGGATCGGTGGTCACCAGAGTTCTGGCGGACCGGAGCACGGAGGTGTCAGCAGCGGATGAGCCAGCCCGAGCAACCAGCCGGTCTCGACGAGACTCTGGTGGACGAGGGACGGACGCGGCGGCTCTCGCCGCGCCCGCCGGTCGGCCACGCCGATCTGGACGAGACGCTGCTGGACGAGGGGCGGGTGCGGCCGGGCGCGGGGACTGGCGACTGGCCCGAGAACGGCCTGCCCGAGCTGCTGGCCGCGCGATACCAGCTGATCCGCCGTCTGGAGCGGCCTGCGCTGTATCTGGCGCGGGTGCGCGCGGACGGCACCGAGGTAGTGATCAAACGTCACCGAGTGGACCGCGAACCGGATTCCGGGCTCGTGCAGTACCTCGTCGGCACGCACGCGCACACCGTCCGGTATCTCGAGTTCGAGGCTGGACACAGCGTGACGGTGTACGCCGCGGGTGGAACCCTTCGAGAGCGTCAGCAATCGAATCCGAGTGGCTTTGGCCTGGCCGAGCTTCGCGGGGTGGTGCAGCAGGTCTCGTCCGCGCTGATCGAGCTGCATCGTGCCGGTTTCGTGCACCGGGACGTGAAGCCCGCCAACATCGTGCGTCAGGGTGAAGACACGACTCTGATCGACTTTGACATTGCTAAACCGCTGGACGGCATCGACTGGCCCGAGCAGCTCAACCTGGCTTACCAACCGCCCGAGTGGAGCAACCTCGGGCAGGTCGGTGCGGCAACCGACTGGTGGGGCCTGGGGATGACCGTCCTCGAGTTGGCCGCGGGTCAGCACCCGTTCGCGTGGCTGGCCGACGAGGACATCCGCAGTCACTTCGGTCGGACGCGCCCGGTGGACGTCTCCGGTGTGCCCGACGACCGGCTGCGCAATCTGTGCCAGGGCCTGCTGGTCACGGATCCGGCCGAACGCTGGGGCGCCGAGAACGTCGGGCTGTGGCTGGTCGGTCGTGCCCCGCAGCCGCCAAGAGCTGCGCCGTCGGCGGCGTACACCCCGAACGCGGCAGAGACGCCCTACCAGTTCCGGGGCGGCTCCTACCGGCTCCGGGACGAGCTTGCGCAGGCCATGACAGTCGCCTGGAACTACACCGTGCGGGTGCTTGTCGAACGGGACGGCGGGCTCGATGGGCTGCGGGCCTGGCTCGACCAGTTCACCGATGACGACGCGACCGAAGCCCGCCGGGTGGTGGACGGGGTCGCGACGGACCGGAGGGAGTCCGTTCACGTACGGCTGCTCCGGGTCCTCCGGGCCCTCGACCCGACCCGGCCTCCGGTCTATCGCAACCACGTGATCTCGCGGCGCGGCCTGCTGGCCATCGCCCACCGGGCGACAGCGAACGACGGTGACGACGCCTGGGTCCTCGCCGACCTATGGAACCATCGCCTGCTGCCCGAGTTCGACACGGCCGTGCCGGACGACGCCGACACCGGCGGTCAGATGCTCGCCGAACTGGATCGTTCCTGGATCCGCGCGTCTCGGGAGTGGCGCACGCTGGTGAGCCGGGTGACCGACCCGAGGGCTCGGGAACACCTGCGTAACACGGCCACCGACCGGGAGAGACTGGCGATCTGGCTGCGAATGGCGCTGCACCAGCCGGAGGACCTTGCTGCCGTCCAGGAACGGCTGGAGCGGGCGGTCGCGGAACTGCCCGTGTCGGTCCCATGGTTCGAGGCAATGGTCCGTCAACAGACGACGGTCTGGGCGGCGGAACTCTTGTCCGGGATCGCCATCAGCAGCGCGCGCACCGAGGCGCAGCGGATCCGGCTCCGCGAGGCGGGCGAGTACGAGTTGCTCATCAGCGCGGCCTTCCGGGAGTGGTCGCGCCGGCAGAACCGCCCGGCCGCCCTGGGTTGGGCAGTTGCCGGTGTGTGCCCGGTCGCCGTGGCCTGGATCGCCCTCGTCACTGCCGCCGACGCCGCCAACCGGGTCGACGACTCTGTGATCGGGATCGCCTGGGTCGCCGCGTCGATCTGCCTCGCCGTCTCGCTGGTCGCCGAGTGCATGCTCGCCGCCAGCATCGGTGGCCGGTTCCACGTGCGGTACTCGATACCCGGCAGCGGCTTGCTCGCCCTGCGACCGCTGAGCCGCTGGATGCAGCGCTCCTGGGCGCAGGCCGCCGCGGCGATCCTCGCCGCGCTGGCCGGCATCACCCTGGTGTCGATCGAGTTTCCGCAGTTCCTGGTGATCGCCATGACGATCGCCCACCTGGTCTGGGTGATGCGTCGCTGGGCGAGGTGGCGCAACCAGGTCGCGGTCGAGGAGGCGCAGATCGCCGAGGCGGCACAACGCCAACCGTCAGAAACCGATGCTGTCCCGGCCGGGGCGGCAGGAGGAGCGGACTCATGAGTGGTGGAGAGATCGCGGTCGTACCGATGGGCATCCTGCTCGCCCCGGTCGCACTGGTCGCCGTCGGGGCGGGGGTGGCCGCGACGATGGCGATTCGAGCCGCCCAGGCAGGCACCGAGGCGACCGGTCGTGCGCTTGAGCAGTTCGCCGACGAGATGGAACGCTCGGCGAACGCACAGGACGACCTCGCAATTCGTACCCGATTGTGGGAGCTGGCCGCGGGCTCGGTGGCACGGACCAACCAGGATCTGCGCTTGCTGGCCGCCCGCGCCGAGAAGTCCGGCGTACGGCTCGCGCTGCCCCGGCCGATCGACCTGACCGGGCGGAAACTCGCCGACACCCGAGACCTGGTGGCACAGGCCCAAGTTTCGCTCGCCGGCCTGCGGGCCGCAGTTGAGCAAGCGGAGGCAGTGCGGGAGCGGCGGACTCTGCTCGTGGAGTTGTCGGCCCTGGCTGACAGCGCCCCGTCCGCTGCCGAAGTGCTCGCTCGCCATCAGACAGTGCTTGCCAGCCGAAATCAAAGCAGGGGCACGGTTTCGGCAAAGACGCACAAGGTCGACGAGCGCCGGGTCCATGCCGAGATCGATGCGATCCTGTGCCAACTGCACGAGGATGCCAGCGCGGACGACCGCGCCGAGGCGTTGACGGCAGCGGCGCGGGCCGAGCAGCAGAAGAGCACGTCGATGAGCCGTACGTATCTGGATGCTCTTGCCCGCACGGTGCGGAAGGACATCAACCCGCGGATCGCCCGCCGCCGGGAAGCGGCGAACCTGTTGGCAGCGCTGGAACAACCGCTCGTCGCCGACGTGATCACCGACGCCGCGCCGCCGCGACCGCCGTGCTTCGACTCGATCGAGCGGCTGCGGGCCGTGGTGCGCGGCGACGCCGACCTGGTCGACGACGATCGACGTGACGCGCACAGCGCACTGAACTTTGCGCAAGTGGAGATCAACCGACGTCGACTGCTCGACGGAGTCGCCGAGGCGTTCAGCGGGTTGGGTTACTCGGTCACCGCAGGTCTCCAGGTGCACCACAGCGCCACGCTGTCGGTGTCTCGACAGGCCTGGCGCGGCGGGCACTCCGCGGACGTCTGGATCGATGAGGCGGGCAGGGTGCGGTCTCGGCTGATCCGACTCGCTCCGGAAGCGGACGGCGAGGCTGGCCGCTGCGCGGATCTGAACGACAGCCTGCGGCATGTCGGCGCGGAGCTAAACCGGCATGGCATCGGCGCAAAGGTGCATCTACCCAGCGAACCGGTCCCGGCGCTGATGCGGTTCGCGCCTGGCACCGGCTCGACGACGTTGTCGTCATTCGACGATTCCGCCCATTCCGCCCGCACCCAGGACCACCCTGAGGAGAATCGATGACCACCAACCAGCACGAGTTCCTGCCAGGTTTTCCGTCGTTCACCCAGGAGTTGGCCGGCACGTTGGCCGTGCACTCGCAGTACGTCCTCTACGGCAACACGCGCGACCTGCACCTGGTACCGGAGATACGGCGCACGCCTGGCGGCGTACGCCCAGTGCATCTCCTCGAGGCCCTCTGGCGGGCGTTGCGTCCGTCCGGGTACCGCTGCCTGATCGTCTCGGACCAGGTCGACGGCATCACCGTCTACCCGCCCGACGACCCGGGGGCGCGGACGGCCGCAGAGCAGATCCTGGGCCGCCGCGTGATTGGCAAGAAGCAGACTCTGGAGCGGTTGCGTACCTGCATGGCGCGGGTGGTCGGGGCGACGGAGCCACCACCGATCGACGCGGACGCGATCCCGGCCGCCCCGCAGCCCGACGACGCGCCAACCGCCGGCGCGCAGAGCGCCCGCGCCGCGCTCGTCATCGACTACGCGGCCCGAATCCCGCGCAGCCAGACCGGTCTGGAAGGTGTCGAGCGCGACTTCTTCCTGTTCGCCCAGAAGCTCGCGGTCACCGCCGAGACCCACCTGGGTGGCCCGCCCGACCGACCAACAGACCTGTTCAACCCGATCATCTGGCTGACCGAGGGAGAGCGGGACCTGCCGGCGTGGCTGACCGTCGGCGTGGAGCGGGTACGCACCATCGCGGTGCCCAACCCCGGCTTGGCCGAAAGGATCAAGGCTGCCCAGTACTTCGCGCCGGTCATCACGGGCAGCCCAGTCGCGCCCGCCCAGAGCGACCTGGACGTGACCCGGTTCGCACAGCGCACCGACGACATGACGCTGCATGCCATGCGGGAGGTCGCCCGACTCGGCGCGGACCGCGGGATGCCGTTCGCGCGCATCGACGATGTGATCCGGATCTACCGCATCGGCGTCGACGAGAACCCGTGGCGACAGGAGGCGGTCCGCCAGCAGATCATGCTGGGCGAACGCGAGGTGCCGGACCGGATCTTCGGCCAACAGGCGGCCATGGTGAAGGCGTTCGACATCCTCAAGCGCGCCGCGCTAGGGCTGTCCGGCGCGCAGGCCACCAGCTCGGCCAATCGGCCCCGAGGCGTGCTGTTCCTGGCCGGGCCGACGGGCGTCGGCAAGACAGAGCTTGCCAAGCAGGTGGCCACCACGCTGTTCGGCGACCCGGACGCGTACCTGCGGTTCGACATGTCGGAGTTCTCGGCGAGCCACTCAGCCGACCGGCTGACCGGTGCGCCGCCCGGCTACGTCGGCTATGAGGCGGGCGGTGAGCTGACCGGCGCGATCCGGCGCAAGCCGTTCTCGGTGGTGCTCTTCGACGAATTCGAGAAGGCGAATCGGCAGATTTTCGACAAGTTCCTCCAGATTCTCGACGACGGCCGGCTCACCGACGGACAGGGCATCACCACGTACTTCACCGAGTGCATGCTGATCTTCACGTCGAACCTGGGCATCTTTCGGGACGACCCGGCGACCGGCGAGAAGATCCAGCTGGTCCATCCGGGGATCGCGCACGACGTCTTGGAGCGGACGGTCAAAGAGGCGATCAAGGACCACTTCACCCGCGAGCTGGGCCGCCCAGAGTTGCTCAACCGGTTCGGCGACAACATCGTGGTATTTGACTTCATCGACGACATGGCGGCCCGCACCATCCTCGACCGGCAGCTCCGCAACGTCGAGGAGCGGCTCACCCGCGACCATGACATCCATCTGGAGCTGGGCGGCGCCGCCCGGCAACGCCTGGAAGAGTGGTGCACCGCACCGGAGACGCTGACTAACGGCGGCCGAGGCATCGGCAACGAGGTGGAGAGCAAGCTCGTCAACCCGCTCGCCCGCTACCTGTTCGACGAGGACGTACGCTGGGGCAAGGTCCGGATCGACGACATCACCGTGGCGGACGGGGTGGTCACGCTCCACGCGAGGCGCGACCAATGAGCGACGACCCCGAGCTCTGGTGCCCCCGGTGCAGGGAGAGCTACCCGAGCGACAGCTTCTTCTGCCCCCGCCATCCGGGCGTGGAGTTGGTCCCGGCCCCCACCCCGGCCATCGCCGAACCGGCGGACCCGGTGCCTGAGGAGCCCCGCCCGACGTGCTGGTCGTGCGGAACCCGCGCGACCGACGCACGCAACGACACCTGCGCCAACTGCCACCGATCGCTCGTGCCACCGGCCCTGGTGATCACGTTTCCGGCTGGCTCGGTGGTGCTGTCGGCCCGCCGGACGTCGGCCCACCTGGGCCGGACGGGCGAGCACGGGCACCTGTTCGCCCACCACCCCAACGTCTCACGATCGCACGCGACGGTGAGCGTGGACGAGGAGGGGAACGCCTGGATCACGCCGATCTTGGAGGCGCCGAATGGCACCTTCCTCAACGGCCGGGAGATCCATGAGCGGTCGCCGGTACGCACCGGCGACCAGATCCGCTTCGCCACCGACCAAGGGCCGCACGTGGGCCCGATAAGCGAGTCGGTCAGTCAGCCGAGTCGGGATTCGTAGGCTCTTCGAGGGCTGCCAGCATCAGGTTGATGCGGTGCAGCCGCTCCGCGAGGTCGGCCGTCACCGCGTCCGGGTCGGCACCGGCGCCGATGGCCGCCGATCCCGCCGCGCGTAGCTCCGACGCCAGGTAATCGCGTAGTTCCTTCGAGGCCGGATCCTCACCCATTGTCGCCTTCCTGTCGGCCGATCGAGGCCAAGTTCCACGCCAGCATGCCCGCAAGCCGGCCCGAACGGCAGCCATTCCCGAACATGGCGACGTCACGCTCACGGGAGCTACGACGTTCATCGGGATCCATCGGCCTCTCGAAGCGCCTGTGTGGACCAATTGGTGATGTTTGCGCCCCGAGCCGCTCACTGCCTCGTCTGACTGGCGGCCGAAACGACTCGTCTCACCGATCACCGTCCGTGACTTCGTGGGTCATTGTGAGTCACCGTCGATGGTCCCATTCTGAGGAGGCGTCGTGCTCGGATCGACCCACACTGACGGCATCGGCGAGGTCCGGGAACTGGCACGTCGCGGGCTGCTCGCCACCACGATCGCGAGTGCCTCGGGAACCCACCGGCTGCGGCTGACCGGTGCGACGTACTCCATCGCCTGGCCGATCGTCTACCGGCGGCTGACCCAGAAAATCGAGCTCCGCCGGGGGCACGTGAACTGCGCGGCCTCGGTGAAACACCTGGCGGCCGATTGCTTGGACCGATTCGAGAACGACGTCGAGGCCGTGGTCGACGACGTCATCCGCAAGGCACACAGTCAGATCGAGAACTTGGAGGGCTGGATCGCCAGCCGCCTGCTTCCGGCCACGGTCGACGGGCACCGCCGGCGCCGTGGGGCGAATGGCGCGCTGCAGCGCCCTCGAGTGCCGAACTGGCTGGCCAGAGAGCTGGACGGCGATCCGTGGCTCATCGACCTCGCGACCCAGATGCTGGTTTGGGTAGGCACGCCAGCCACCGCAGGCTATGAAGTGTGGCCGACCGAGAGCTGGGTGGTGCGGCGCTGCGAGCGGCACGGCGGCTGGTCGACGTACGGCGAGGCCGACGTGCACGCCGACGTACGCGCCGTGCTGCGCGCGATGAGCCGCCGACCACGGTGGTACGAGCAGTACGTCGAGGTGCCGCTCGGCCACAAGCAGCCCCCGGTCGCCTCGACCGCACAGCTCGACGACCGAGGTGATCCCTCGACGTACGCCGGCACCCTGCAGGAGCGCCAACTCACCGCGCTGGCACACGGCGCGGTTCAGCTCATCCAGGCCCGCCTGACCCGTGGCGAGCCGGCCCGGATCGTGGTGGCCGAGGTCCTCAACACGGTGTTCGGCAGGGACCTCGAAGGCGGCCACGTCGGCCGGGCGTACGACGACCGCCTTGAGCGGGTGCTGTGCGACGCCGGCGAATTGGACCGGATCGTGGCTGCGGTTCTGGAGATCATCGGCATCGGGCAGAATCGATGAGTCTGGGTGAGGGTGGTGCACGTGCCCGAGGAGTCGGTGTTCGTCGGTCGCGAGGACGAGCTAGGCAAGTTGCGGCGTCGGCTGTCCGAGGTTGGGCAGGGTACGGCCCGTACGGTGCTGGTCGGCGGCGAGCCAGGTGTCGGCAAGAGCCGACTGCTGGGCAAGTTCGCGCTCCAGGCGCGTGATTCCGGCGCCCATGTGCTGTCCGGCTCGTGCGAGGAGCACTTCGGCGACCCGATGCCGTACGGGCCGCTGCTGGAGGCGCTTGAGACATTCGGCCGGGAGCACGGCGAGGTGCGTGCCGCGGAGCTCGGTGGCCCGGCGTACGGGAAGCTGAAAGCCTTCTTCGATCTCGGGAGCGACTCGATGAGGGCGCCCCAGCAGGTCTTCCTCGCGGTGCGCCGGATGCTTGATGAGATCGGGAAGAACGCCACGGTAGTGCTGATCGTGGAGGACCTGCACTGGGCCGACCCCTCCACTCTCGACCTGGTCCGGCACCTCGCGCAGGCGCACCCGGACGGCCGCCGGCTGCTGCTCGTCGGCACCTACCGGGCCAACCTTCGGCGCGGCGACCCCCTGTGGCACCTGTTCGCCGGCACCACGTTCCTGCGTCGCACCGAACGCTTCGAGCTGCCCGCGTTCAACCTGGAGGAGATGCGGAGCCTTGTCGCTGCAGGGAGCCCCGGCCGGGTCGACCCGAGACTCGTCGAGCGTTGCCTACGGTGGTCTGACGGAATTCCGTTCTATGCCGAGCAGTTGATGGCCACCGGTGCTCTGGCGGGCCGGGACGAGGACGTCGAGCTGCCGTCGAACATCAGGTCGGTGATGCTCGCCCGGCTGAGTGGGTTGGGCGAGGACGCACTCAAGGTGCTGCGGGTGGCGGCTGTGGCCGGTCGAGCGATGAGTCGCCGGCTGCTGCGTACGGTCAGCGGGCTGCCCATCGAGACGCTGCGCGACGCCCTGCAGGAGTGTTTCGACCAGCAGATGCTCGTCGCCGGCCAGGATGAGGACGTGTACCGCTTCCGGCACGCGCTGTTACGGGAGGCGGTGTACCACGAGACGGTCCGGGACACCCGGGTCGACCTACACGTCGCGATGGCCGAGGCGCTGGCCGCCGACCCTCGGCTGTGCCTGACCGAGAGCTCGATCGTGGCAGAGCAGGCCAGCCACTGGTATCAAGCGGGCAGTTGGCCGCAGGCGCTCCGGTACGCCGTGCAGGCTGGCCAGATCGCGGCGCGCACCTTGGCGTTCCCGTCCGCGGAGGTGCAGTTCGGCCGGGCGTTGCGCCTGTGGCAGCAGGTCGACGATCCCGAGGCGCAGGCCGGCATGACCCGCTCGCAACTGCTCGCCGAGACCGCCGAGGCCGGCCGCTGGTCTGGGCACATCGACCAGGCCCTCGAACTCATCCAGGAGGCGATCGACGCGCCGGACCACGGAGGCAGGCCGGGGCGGCTAGGCGAGCTGCACGAGCGGCGCGCCACCTATCTCGGGGAGGCCGGTCGGCGGGCCGAGGCCGGCGGGGTGTTCCGCGAGGCGGCGATGTTGTTGGACGACAGCCCGTCGTCGGCGGTCAAGGCGCGCGTCCTGGCCGGGATCGCGCTGGCGCACCTACAGGCTGGCCAGTACCAGGAGGGTCGCCGGACCGCCGAGGAAGCGTTGGTCATGGCGACTGAGGTCGAGGCCGATGCTGAGGTGGGCCGGGCGCTCAACGTCTCCGGGCTCGCGCTCGGGATGCTGGGCGACCCCGAGGGCGAAGCCCGCCTGCGGCGTTCAATCGACATTGCCCGATCTGTTAACCACATTGAGGACCTGTTCCGAGCGTACGGGAACCTGGGCTTGGTCTTGGAGCACGCCGGACGCTTGCGAGAGTCCGCCGAGGTGACGATGGACGGGTTGGACGAGGCGCGCCGACTCGACCTGGCGAGCACCCGGCAGGGCACCATCCTGGCCAACAACTCAAGCGCCGCGCTCGTGTTGCTGGGCGAGTGGGACGACGCCGAGGGGATCATCACCGAGGTGACGCGGGACCGGCTCCCAGCGGAGAGCCTCTACCCGCGTCTCACGCTCGCCGACATCAAGGTGGCGCGCGGCGCCTTTCCGCAGGCACGTGAGCTGCTCGCCTCGATCGAGAACGTGGAACACGGCAAGGACCCCCGATTCCTTGGGCCGCTGCACGCGATCCGGGCCGAGCTGGCGATCGGCGAGGGTGATCTGTCCCGCGCCGCCGACGAGGTGGCCCGGGGCGTGGCAGCGGTCCGGCACGGCGAGAACACACTGGAGCTGCTGCGGCTGTGCGCGGTGGGTCTGCGCTGCGCAGCCGACCGGGCGTCCACGGATCCGAAGGGCGCGGCGACTGTCGGCGACCAGCTCGCCCGACTGGCCTGGGACGCCCGGCAACGCCCGTCGACCACAGAGATCGACCAGCTCGTTGAGCTGTGCAAGGCGGAACGACAGCGCATCCGAGGCGCGGACACTGCGGTCGGCTGGAAGCGGGTCGCCTCCGGCTGGGCGGAGCTCGACCGACCGTATCCGGCGGCGTACGCCCACTGGCAGCAAGCAGTCGCGGCGGTGGCGGCCGGCGACCGTTCCGACGCCCGCGAGCCAGCCCGAAATGCCTACCTCGCGGCGAAGACGCTCGGCGCCGGGCCGCTGCGCGAGCGGGTGCGGGCGCTGGCCTCGAAGATCGGCCTGGACCTGGCCGAGCGACCGGTGCCGGCCAAGCGGCCATACAACCTGACGCCAGCCGAATTCCAGACTCTCCGCCTCCGTTACGACGGAAACGACACCACCCGGATCGCGAACGCGCGGGGTGTGGCCCACCGGACCGTCGAGAAACAGCTCGGGCGGGTGTACCTGAAGCTCGGCGTGCACAGCGCCGTCGAGGCGGTGGCGCTGGCCCGCCGCGAAGGCATGTTCGACTGACCACGAACGCTCCTGTCCGTCAGAGACGGGCATGACGCGGAAAGCCCTCCTGATCGGTGCGCAGACCAACGGCCTGACCGGCGTGTTCAACGACGTCAAGGCGATGACTCAGGTGTTGGAACTACGCGGTTTCGATGTCCAGCCGCTGGTGACGCCGAACGCCACCCGGGCGGGGATCCTGGACGCGTACGAAAAGCTCATCGCGGGCGCGAACGCGGACGACGCGTTCGTCGTCTACTACAGCGGCCACGGCGGCCGCCTACTGGCGCCGGACGGGCGAGACCTGCAGTTCATCGTGCCGGACGACTACGCCGACTCCGACGACGCCGACTTCCGCGGTATCACCGACGTCGAGCTGTCCGTGCTGCTCTCCCGGCTGACCGACCAGACCCCGAACGTCACAGTTGTGCTTGACTGCTGCCACGCCGCGCACATGTCCCGGCATGCCGACAGGCGGGTGAAGGCGCTGCTGCGGCCGGCGCCGGGGCGGTGGCATCCGACGTACGCGAGCGTCGACAGGCACGTGCAGCGGCTCGTCGCCGGCCGGTTGCCGATCGACCGACGGTCGCTGATCAGCAACCCGCGCGCGGTGCGGGTGGTCGCCTGTTCGCCGTCGGAGTCAGCGTTGGAGGGCGCCAACCGGGACGGCGTCGAGATGGGGTTGCTCACCGACGCGCTGACCCGGGCGCTGCGCGAGTCGGACACGGTACGGATCAACTGGTCCACGCTGATGGACACGATCCGCCGGCACGTGCAGACGTTCGTGTCCACGCAGCGACCCGAGGTGGAAGGGCCATCCGGCCGGCAGCCGTTCGAGACGACCGAGTTGGACGTACTGGACACGCTGCCTGTCGCTCTCGACGGCACGGACCGAATCCACCTGCTCGGCGCCCCGCTGCTCGGCGTCGAGGTGGGCGACGAGTTCGCGCTCATGCCGAGCGCTGCGACCGGGCCGAAGGACGGCCCGGCACTCGGCCATGCCACAGTCACGCGTTTGCTGCCCACGGCGGCGGTCGCGCAGCTCGGGCTCGTCCGCTCGCGACAGGCGTTGCCCGCCGACGCCCGCGCGCACCGCACCACCGCGGCCGCACCCACCATGTCGGTGCGCCTGCCGACGGACCATCCCGTGACCGCGGACCTGATCCACGCGATGGCGCCGCGCCCGATGCTGCGACCGGCGGACCCGGACCTCCACGCGACCGTCGAAGTCACGGTGGACGAGCAGAGCCGGCTGGTGGTGCGGGACGAGGCGGGGCCGCTGCACCCGCCGTACCCGGCGACGTCGGCGGGCATCAACTCGATCATCACGAACCTGCAGCGGCTCGCCCAGGCGACCGCGCTGCGACGGTTGGCCGGAGACCCAGACCGCCCCCTCGAGCACGCGGTCCGGACCGAGTGGGGGCGGGTGCGGGACGGCCAGGAGGAGCCGATGGCGCTCTCCGGCGCGCTGCTCTTCGCGTACGCCGGCGACCGCATCTACTTCCGGTTGAGCAACGAGGGTGACCGCCCGATGTTCGTCTCGCTGATCGACATCGGCGTCTCGTCCCGAATCGCGGTCCTCACCCAGTCCGACCCGGGCGGCGTCCGGCTCGCGCCGGGCACCTCCTACACGTACGGCTGGAACGAGGACCGCCAGCGGCTGACCGGCGTAGAGATCACCTGGCCCGCGGGCGTCGATACCGCGTTTCCGCGACCCGAGACGGTGCTGGTGCTGATCAGCGACGGCCCGGTCGACGCCTCCGTGCTGCAGCAGCACGGCCTTCGCGTCGAGGCAGACCGGCTCGCAGCCCGGTCGGGGCTGGAGAGGCTGCTGGCCCAGATCGCCACCGGCGGGAGCCGTGAGGTCGGCGACGCGCCCATCGCGCAGGTTCGCTACGGAGTCCAGCCGATCAATTTCACGCTGAGCCCGATGCCCCCGCCGGCCGCCGAGCGGGCCACGTTCCTGATCGACGACCGACCGGATCAGTCGATCCGGTTGCTGTCGCCACGCGGCGGGCTGCCGGTCAAGGTCGCGGTCCGCATCGCGGAACTGGTCGTGCACCGCAACCGCGCGCTACGCAGCGCGGACATCCGGGTGGACGCCGTCGTTCTCACTGGCGGCTCCGGCGAGCAGCCGGTCTACCGCGCGTCGACCATGCGATTCAGCAACGTGCACGACGGCGAGCGGCTTCCGCTCGACGACGTACTGATTTACCACGGACCGGCCGTGGACTTCCTCGACATCGCGGTCTGGGTCTCCCGGGACACCGCCGACAGCCTCGCGCTCAGCGCGCTGCTGGAGGAGAAGCTCACCAGCCCGGTGGTGCAGGCGGCCGGTACCCAGATGGCTCAGTTGGCCCTGACCGCGCCGCACGCCGCCGTGGCGGTCGCGGTGGTGGGCGCTGGCGCGGTCCTCGTCAACACGGCATACGAGCTGCTGACTCGCGTGGTGGGTCCGAACATCGGGTTGTACCGCACCTCGCTGCTGAGCCAGGAGCGGTTCGGGGTAGGCCGCCACGAGCGGCACCCGCAGGACTTCTCCTTCACGTTCGCCATCGACGAGGTGGCGTGACCCTGCACCAACCGTCCAACTACGAAGGAGTACGAACATGACCAAGAAGCTCATCATCGACCAGGCCGAGTGGTTCATCGCCGACGCCGACGCGGAAGCCGTCAGCCGCCTGGTCAGGGAGGCGATGACCAACCGCACGACCGTCGAGCTGAAGCTGTACGACTCCGCCGGGCGGGCCGTCACCGTGTTCCTCAACGGCGCGGCCACCGCCACTGCGGTGCTCCACTTCAACTGGGGCCCGCGCCCGAGCGAAATGTCCTGACCGAACGACCTGTACGTGGCCCGTACGTATCCGACGGGCCACGTACGTATTTTCCGGTATCTCTCCCACCGGGCCTCGTCCGGCTACTGCCCCAACCAAGACGATCGATGCACGCGTCTAGGTACGGAGGAGTTGTCGTGGCCGATCCCGAAAAGCAGACCACCGCTGCGGAAATGGTCCGAGAGCTGGCGCACCAAGGGCTGCTCGCCCACTACTACCGGGAGGCGTCAGCCGAGGAGCGCCGACGCCTCCGTGTCGGCGGCTCGGAGATCGCCTGGCCGTTGGTCTTCCTGCGGGTGACGCGGCCGGTCGAGCGCAAGCGTGGCCACCAGACGTGCGCGACGAGCGTGGAACGGCTCGCACCCGACTGCCTGGACCACTTCCACGACGACGTCGAAGCCGTACTCGACGACCTGTTCGCCCGCGCGGACATGCCGATCGAGAACCTTGAGGGCTGGCTCACCACGTGGATGCGAAGGGCCACGATCGACGGGTACCGTCGCCGCCGGGGCCAGCGCGGCGCACCGCAGCGGCCCCGGGTGCCGAAGTGGTTGGCCGACGGGCTGAACCGGGACGCGTGGCTTGTCGAACTGGCCAAGTCGATCCTCGAGTGGGCCGGCACCGAGGCAACGGCCGGCACATCGCTGTGGCCGGTGACTGCCTGGGCCGAGCGGCGGGCCACGCTCACCGGCAACCACGAGGCTGGAGACCCGGTAGTAGCCAACGAGATCGAGGTTGTGCTGACCGCGATGCGGCGGCGACCCAGCTGGTACGAGAGGAACGTCGAACGGCCGCTCGGCCACAAGCGGGCACCGGTCCACTTCCCGTCCCGCGACTCGTCCGGCGGGTATGCCGAGCCAGAGCTACTGGCCTTGGTCGAGCGGCACGAGAAGGACGAAGCGCTGCTGCTGGAGCTGGCCTCCCAGGCGATCGCCCTGATGAAGCACCGAATGGACTCCGGAGACGACCTGCACGATCTGGTCGCCGAGGTGCTGGGCACGGTGTTCGGCGCGCTTCCGGCCGCGCACGGCCTGGACCGCCGACCCGGCGACAGCCCGGCCGACCCGGAACAGGTGGAGGCACTGATCGGCGATTCGGATCGGCTGAATCGCATCGTCGAGACGGTCGTCGAGCTGCTCCGCTGCGGGGATCGTCCGTCAGAACGGTAGGAGGCAGGCAGAGGGGAAAGAGATCGATGACGCAGCCGGACGAGTCCGAGACCATCAGGCAGGCGGGTGCCGTCGCCCGTATCCAGGACGTGCTGCGGGCGGCCGCCGACCGGGACCTCATCGATCCTCGCGCGGCCATGGCCGAAATGAACGAGCTGGCCGCGGAGTTCTCCGACGTCCCCCAGGTTCGGACGCTAGCTGAGGCCGCGCTGTCCGGACTGGGGCTGGCAGCCGGACTCCCAATCGGTGACACGAGCACGATCCGCGCCGCGCTGGCGAACCTCGGCGAACTGGCGGCAGATGATCCCGATGTCGCGCCGATGCTCGCGATGATGCCGAACTACCTCGACGCCCTTCTGGTTCAGCAGGACGGCGACACCGAGACCGCCCTCGCCATGTTGTCCGACATGCTGGCGCAGGCCGGCGACCTGCAGCCGGGAAACCCGCTACGGGAGGCAATGGCCGAGGTCGCGCCGATGCTCGCTGCCATGCGGGCGGCGGCGGACGAGGAGCATCCGAAGGTGCCGGTGGCCGGCCCCGGCTCGACCGACGCGATGCGCGCATTCCACCTGGTGGCCCGGGGCGGCATGGCAATGCGCCAGGGCGCCGAGAAGGACCTGACCAAGATTGACGCGGGAATCAAAGACCTCCGTGCAGCCGTGACGCTGACTCCCGACGATCATCCGGACCACGTCTTCCAACTGGCCTCCCTCGCGCTGGGCCTGACCCACCGCGCCGAGGTCGGCGGCTCGCTCGCCGATGTCAACGAGGCGATCACGGTGCTGGAGGAGGCCCGCAAGCTGGCCGGGGGCGCGGCACACCCGCACTGGTCGTTCGTCAACACGATGCTCGCTGAGCTCCGACAGCGACGCGGCGAGGCCGCACCGCACCGGCTCGCCGCACTCGAAGGGCTGCGCGGATACACGTGGCGGGTGCTCCTGCAACCTGACCCGGCCTCCGCCCGGGCCGTCGCCCGGGGCGCGGCCGAGGAGGCCATCGCGTCGGCCCGCCGATGTCTGGTGGCCCATCAACCCGCAGACGCGCTGCGGGCACTGGATGCCGGGCGCGGGCTGATGTTGTTCGCCGCGACCGAGCTTCGTGACCCGTACACCCGGCTCACCGAGGCCGGGCACCGCGACCTGGCCGCCCAGTGGAGCGCAACGAAACATCCGCCACCCCTCCTGCGTGAGCAGGTCCTCGAAGTCTTGGTCGGGGACACCGGTCTGCTCGATCCGCCCGACCTCGACGAGGTGCAGGACGCGCTGCGCCAACTCGGGGTGGACGCACTGGTCTATCTGGTGCCCGCCGAACCGCCCGCACCGGGCTGGGCGGTGATCGCCCCTGCTGAGGGGCCGCCGCGGTACCTGGCCCTGCCGCACCTCGCGATCGAAGAGGGCACGGACGTCGAGCGCTACCTCACCGCGATGGCATCCCGAGGGGCAGGCCTCGTACGCGAGGTGGAACTTGTCGACTCGGACCAATTCGCCGGGAGCATCGACGCACTCTGTGGGTGGGCGTGGAAGGCCGCGATGGGGCCACTGCTCAAGCCATACCTGGGTGCGGAACGGGTGCCGCGTCTCGTGCTCATCCCGATGGGCGATCTGGCCCGGGTGCCGTGGCAGGCAGCGCGTAGTCCCGACGGCACCTACGCGGTCGAGCGTGTCGCGCTCTCCCAGGCAGCGTCAGCCCGGATGCTGTGTGCCACAGCGGCGGCCGAGCCGGTGCGATTGACCTCGGGCGGAATGGTGCTCGCCGACCCGGACACCGGTGGGCGGGCAGTCGATCTGCACTCGGCGCGGCTCGAGGCGTATGCGATCCATCAGGTCTTTTACCCCGGCGCGACCTACGTCGGCCGGAGGCCGGACGGGAACGTCAGTCGTTCCGGGGCGGGCACGGCCGACGACGTACGGTCCTGGCTGCGCGCCGACGGCGGGCAGGCGGGCACGATGCTGCACCTCGCATCGCACGGCGTGATGGAGACGGCTCGTGTATCCGCGTCGTCGCGTCTGTGCCTGGCCGGCGGCGACCTCACCGCTGACGAACTGATCGACGCCATGACCAAGGCCGACCGACATCCGGTCGGGCTCGTGGTGCTCGCGGCCTGCCATACCGGCCGGTCGATTCACGGGTACGACGAGGCGTACAGCCTTGGCACGATGTTCCTGGCGGCCGGCGCGCGATCGGTGCTGTCCACCCAATGGAGCATCCCGGACCAGGACACCTCCCTACTCATGTACATGCTCCACCACTTCCTCGTGATCGAGCACTGCTCGCCGTGGGACGCGCTGCGCCGGGCGCAGATGTGGATGCTCGACGGCGACCGGCGGGCACCCCAGCACATGCCCGTTCCGCTCCGCCGGATGCTCGAGAAGACCGAACCGGCACGTGTCGTGTCGTGGGCCGGGTTCGTCCACTGGGGACAGTGAGCGCTTGAAGGGTGGCAGCACCATGAATGAGAGAATCACCAAACTTCGAGGTGAGTTGTCCGGGGCGGATGGTCCAGCACAGCTGCCGACATTGCTGCGGCTCGGGCAGGAGCTGACCAAGGAATACTGGCGGGCCGGCCCGGGCCGGCCCGCAGCGCTCAGCGACCTGTCCTCCGCGATCGAGGTGTGGGACAAGGCCTATCGCCTGCTCGACGCCAACGACCCGGCGCGTGGTCAGATCGCCGTCTTCCTCGGCTGGCTTCTGTCCACCCGGCATGGCGCGCACGGGGGTGGCCCAAAGGACCGGGACACCGGCATCTTTGTGCTCAGCGAGGCGCTCACGTTCACCAACCTCCCGCCGACGCTGGCCGCGATGGCGCGCCTCTCCCTCGGCCAACTGTTCCTCGGCCGGGCGACCGAAGCGCTCAACCCAGCCGCTGCCCGGGCCGGGTTCCTCGGTGGGTTGCCGCCAGATTCGCGCAAGGACGCGGATGAGGCGGCTCGGCTGTTCCGCGAGATCATCGACGGGCCGCCGCTCAGCGCCGAGATCAGCGCTGCGGCCCGCACCCTGCTCACCCTCGTGGAGTCGATTCAACCACTGCTCGGCGGCGACCTTGCTCGCTTCGACCTCGGCAAGATCATGGAGGCCCTGTCGATACTGCAACGGCTGCAGCAGACCGGCATGCCGTCGGTCTCCTGGGTGCTCGGTGACTCGCTCGACTATCCGATCACCGTCATGCAGGGCGCCGCGCACCTCCGACCGACGGTTCCGCCCCGTCGGCCCGCGCCCGCCCCGGCGGTGTCCACCGATCCGAGCTCGGCGCGCGAGGCAGCGCGGGACCGGCTCGCTTCACTGGTCGCCGACCCGGGGATCCCCGTCTGGGAGCAGGCCCGTGCACTGCTGATCGCCGGCCCTTCGGCGGTGGCGGCCGGCGATCTGGACGCGTTCGTCGGGGCGGCAGCCAATGCGGTCGACGCCGAAGAGGGCGGCGAGCCTGTGGAGCAGGGCCTCGATCGGCTGCTGGCAGCGACCGGGCTCTGTCTGCGACAGAGCCGCGACGGCAGCGGCTGGGGTGACGACGATGAGGACGCGATCGACGGCACCCTCCTCGCCGCCGCCGCGCAGCTTCTGGCCGCCGCCGGGGCCGTCCCGCCGGACCACCCGGCCGCGATCGTGGTCGTCGAGGCGCTCGGCGGTCTGCTCGACGACGCACGGCCGTTGTCGGGCGCGATCACCGAGATCGCTGACACCCTCTTCTCGTACGCCGAGAAGATTCCATCTCGGCCGCCCACGGTGATCGCGCTCGCGCAGCTGTGCCGCACGGTGATCGCGCTTCGGACCAAGGCCCCGATCGACCCCGACGCCTTCGCTGCCGCTGTGCCGGCCGACCATCCCTGGCAGCACGCGCTGTCCACCGCCGTCGGGCATGCCCGGCTTGCCGCAGCGGTGCGCGCTGGCGAGCCCATCGCCGTCGACCCGGCCCTCGGCAATCGCGTCGAGCTGCTCGACGCCCTGCTCCGCGACGACCGGACAGCCCTTCGCGCGGCGCTCGACGCCGCCTCGGAACGGACCTCGCCGCGAACGGCCGCGGTCCTCGGCGCAGTCCGACTTGAGCTACACGACGTGGACGCCGCGATCCCATTGCTGTCCGGTGCGACTCGTACGCTCGACGACGATGGCTTACGCACCCGTAGCTGGTGGCGGCTCGCAGAGGCGTACCGGAAACGCGCCGCCGTCGGAGACGCCGAGCTGAGCCGGGATGCCGGGCTGAACGCGCTGCGTGGTCCGGACCCGGATCGGCGCCGCGCGGCCCGATTCGCCGGATGGATGCTCGCCGAGGGACGGGGCATGGAGGCGTTCACCGCCCTGGAGATCGCCGCTGTCTCCCCCGAGCAACCGCACGACCTGCTCGCCCAGGACGTCGTCTCGGTCATTACCGGGGTCTCGCAGCAGGTCAGAGCGGCACCGGAGGTGTCGAGCACGGCATCGGTCGCCGCCGCCGCCCGGGAGGTGGGCGCGGCAGCCCTGCTCTATCTGCATCCCACCGACGATGCGGGACGGACCGCCGGGGTGCTGTGCCTCCACTCGGCGACCGAACAGCTCGACCTGCTCGGCAACGTGCCAGTGACCAACCTCCTGACCTCGGACGACCCCGGCTTGCCGGCCATCCTCGGACGGTGGACCGCCGGACGCCTTCTGGTGGCCGCGACCGGCGGCCTTGACCGGCTGGCACTGGCCGCAGTACGCACGAGCACTGATCGTCGCCTGGTCCAGGACGTCGCGATCTCGCACGTGTCGTCCGGGGCCCAACTGGTCCGGCTGGCCTCGCGACCCTTCGTGCCCGTCAACGCCAGCCCGCTCTTCGTGGTCAATCCACGAGGCGATCGCGACTCGTTAATGGCCGAGGTCATGGTCGTACGGCGGCTGTTCTATCCACGGTCGGCCTGCCTCGGCCGCGCGATCGAGTCGGCTGAAGCGCCCGGCACGGCGGACGACCTGCTCAGCCGCCTGCCCGACGCCTCCCTCCTACACCTGGCATGCGGACTGCACGCGACCGAGCTCCAGCTCGCCTGCGACGAGGTGCTGGACACGACAGCGATGCGTGGTGCGGGCGGCCTGGTGCTCCTCTCCGAAGGCTCGGCACCCTTCCTACTCGACGCAGATTTCGTCGGCGTCGTCGGCTGGCAATGGCCGGTACCCGCCCCAGCCGCCGCGCTCACGCTGTTCATGGTTCACCTGCACCTGGTGGACCATCAGATGCCACCCGCAGCGGCCGTCAACGCGGTGCAACAGTGGCTGCTCGACCCCGATCGGATCTTGCCGCCATTCCTCACCGGTGCGCACCTACACACCGTCGCGACAATCGACCTGACCCAGCCTGCCCTGTGGGCTGCGCTGACGTACCACGGTCGCTGACGGGAGTTGACATGGCCGAGAATCTGCAGGATCTGCTGCGCGGCGAACTCCGCGAGGCGGTCGCGGCTCGGATCGCGGACGGTGCCGACCTGGATGAGATAGCCGGCGAGTTGGCCTGGCGCCTCCGCCGGATCAAACAACTGCAGAAGGACGACGGACGGCTGCACCCCGACCCCTCGCCACCTGCGTCTTGACGCCCGTCTTCGAACTGACCGCCATGCCCGCCGAAGAGAAGGCATTGACGCCGCCGCGTCAGGATCACGCCACTGCTGTCACCTTCCGCCGGTGCCCGCAGGTCGGGCAGGCGCTGTCGAGCGCGCGTCGCCGAACGGTGCGGTGTCGTACCGCCTGACCTGTGACGGCGACTGTCAGCAGCGCCGCGCCCGCGAGAAGAATCGACCCGGTGGTGATGGCGAAGGCCGCCGGGGTGGGTCCGCCGCCACGGCTTCCCCAGATCCCCTGGCTGAGCATGTTGGCGCCAAACAGGCTGGCCGGCGTGGCGAGCAACAGGGCCGCCCAGAGGCCGGCGTCGTCGGCCCGCAGCGCCCGGCCGAGCCCGACCAGCAGGATCAGTGCGAACATCAGCCCACCGGCCATCGCGAGCAGCTCGGGAGTAGAGCTGTACGAGACGAACATGCCCCCGCCGCTCTCGGCTGCGCTCAGCGCTGCGGATGCGGCTGTCATGTAGCCGGCCGTGAGCAGCGGCAGGCTACGCGCGGCCCGGCCGGGATGGGAGGGCAACGCGAGGGTGGCCAGGCCAAGCGCGACGGCGGGGAGCAGCACGAACAGCGGCGGCCCAGGTTGTCCGAGAAGGGCGGCCACGGGCGGCACGGCGACAGTCAGCAGGAGAGCACCGGCTGCGGCCGTGCGGGCCCAGGCCCCCGGCCTCACAGTAGCGGCGAGGCCGACGAACAACCAGCCCAGCCAGATGACAGCGCCAAGGGTCTGGAACGGGCCGACCGAGTCCAGCCGGGCGAACCGGGGGTCTTCGAACTCGACCTGCAGGAGCAAAAAGATCGCGACCGCGACCAGAGTGTTCAGCGCGGCGGTCGCGGCCAGCGGGAAAGCGGCGGCCAACCCGAGGGCGCCGTACCCGCGCAGTCGCTCCCGAATTCCGGCGCCGAGCAGGTCGACGGAGTCGTGTGGGGAGGGCCAGCGCCGCCCGGGTTCGACCGTGTCGAGGTACGTCCCGACGATCTCGTCGCCCCGCTCGGCCTGGTAGTCACGCGGGTAGGCCCGCAGCAGCCGCCGGTAGCGGGATTCCAGCGGTGACCCGGCCTGCTCCGACGCGGGGTTGGGCTGGTTCATGCCAGGCCTCCGGTCGGTCGAAGGACGGGGCGGGCGACCACCCCCGGGAGGTCGACCCGGGTGCGTGAGGTGCCGCCGGCGGCTGGGATGCCGGCGGGCCCGCCCTGTAGCCGCTGGCTGGCGGCCTCGACGTTACGGCGTAGCCGTTCGGTCTCGGCGGTGAGCACGGACCGGCCTGCTTCGGTGAGCCGGTAGTAGCGGCGCAGCCGTCCCTCGACGACCTCCTCGTGGTCCCGCTCCACCAGCCCCTCGTCAGTGAGGCGGTCGAGTGCGCCGTAGAGGGTGCCGGGCCGCAACGCCAGCCGCCCACCGGAGAGGGCAGCGACGTCGCTGATGATGCCGTAGCCGTGCATGGGCTCCCGCGCGAGCGCGGTGAGGATCAGGAAAGTCGGTTCCCGAAGCGGCGTGGGTGTGGCCATGACCTCAATATATCGGTGACGAAGCTATACCGGTGGCAAAGCGGTGAGGAATCTCGCCGTATGAGGGCAGCCGCGGACGCATCTCACGGTCAGCCCTCGGGTGTCCAGCGGTGGACCCGACGGTCAGGCATCAGCGGGCCCTACACTTCGTCAGTTGGCCGTCTCGGCGGACGATTCGACCCTGCAACATCAACGGCGGTCATCCACCGCTCGCCTGCCGTGGCGAGCGTAGATCGACATCGCTCCTCCATACCGGGGGCGGACATCAGCCGGGGCCCGGATGGTCGGGTAACCTGAGCGCGCGGGCCGCTAGCTCAATGGCAGAGCTGTGGACTTTTAATCCATAGGTTCAGGGTTCGAGTCCCTGGCGGCCCACTTCTCCGCAGCTCATTGGCCCTTGTGTGGCCGATGTAGCCGCGATCGCGGCCGATACGGCGAAGTACAGCAGTAGGCCGGTCAGGGTCGCAGCGGCGTGAGCAACACAGCGAAAGGGCGGATGGTGGCTGATGAGTCGCTCGTGCGCAACTCACGGCTACTCGGCTTGTTCACCGAGATCGTTCACGGCCCGGAGGGGACCCTGCGGGCCGTTGAGGCCACCAGGCGCGGCATCGCCGCCGAGGCGCGCTGCACACTCGCCGTACTCGCTGACAAGCTGACCATCAGGTCCGGCAGCCGGGACGAGCTGATTAAGAGCGCTCTTGCATCCGCCGATCGACTCATGGAGCTAGGGGCCATCGAGGACGATCTGAACGAGCTGTGGTTCCGTCGCCGAGAGCGCGGTCTTGGCGAAGAGGCTTTTGAGGCAAGCCTCCAGCAGATCGTCCTTCGCCTGGAGGCGTGGCCCCTGTCCTGGTCACGCCGGCCCGACTGATCAGCGGCTCCTCTATCATTGGTTCGGCCATCGTGGGCGCCAGGAAAGGCAGTGCTGGGCCGCTCAGCCGATTCGGAGAACCGGCACGCGGCCGGTGCGATCGAGTGGCTGTGACGGAACAAGCGGTCGGCGTTGCCGCAGAAGACCGCCGGGAAGCGGCACAGTGCGGCGAGCTACTTGACGGGGATACCGCTGACCAAAAACCTTCGATCAAGCGACCCGATGGAGCGCCGCGTGAACACGGACAAGAGCCTATCCAAGCGGATGCAGTCGATGATGCTCCTCTCTCTCAGCGGTTCCGGCCGGGGCTGTTCCGGCTGCCGCGACCTGCCAGGCCGTAGGCCACGGCCCCGATCAGCAGCCCGACGATCGCTCCCATCAGGCCGGTGCCCAGCGCCGAGTCTCCTGCCTCGTACCCGTCGCCGCCCAACCAGCCCCAGAGCGCCCCACCGAGCGCTCCCAGGACCAGGCCGACCAGCGGGAGGCTTCTCCTCATACCCACCATGATGATGTCCCCGCCAGCGGAGGGCTAGCGTCGTCCGCCGAGAAACGTGCGTGCGATTGGCGTGCCCGATCCGTGCCCGTCGCAGCGGTCAACACGGGGCCACACCGATACCCAGCCGGTCCTGCAATCGATGCCCTGCAGCTGTGTCTCGCGTGACGTGACTACCCACCGTACGAATCAAGACGATTCCCAAGCTGAGGTTAGGCCGCTGAGCTTCCCCCGGTAGCTCGTAGGACGATCTGCATGGCGGCTTGGGCGGGAGTCAGGTGCGTGGTGTCGACGACCTCGGCCTCGGCATGCAGCCACGTGCGGGCCGCCTCGGCGTAGGGCTCGAGGTACTTGAGACGGAACGGCGACAGAATCGGGTGTTCTCCCTCGATACGCCGGCGAAGGGTGTCTTGATCAGCGTGGAGGACGAAGTGCCTTACCGGGATGGCGTATTGGGCGAGGCCCGTACTAATTTCCCACCAGTACTGCTCGACCAGGACGGTCATGGGTATTACCAAAGTGCCGCCGGTGTAGTCGAGCACGCGGCGGGCTGTCTCGACGACGAGCTGCCGCCACGGCGGCCAGTGCTGGAAGTTGTCCGTCTCGGGGAGGCCTGGCGTGATGTCCATGAGCGTCTCGCCGACCTTCTCGGCGTCGAACACCCGGGAATCCGGGATCAGTTGCTGCACGAGCGAGCTGGTCGTCGTCTTGCCCGCGCCGTGGGTGCCGTTGAGCCATACGATCACGGGACACATTAACGCGCGTGAGCAACCGGACGATTTGTACTGGACTTGTGAGCGAGCCTCAGGCAGCGAGGCAGCCAGGAGGTCAGCCGACTCCGCAAGACGATCGACGTCAGTACGGAAGAGCCTTGGTCTACTCCCGCGCCGCCGCCCAGCCCGCCATCGCGGTGGTCGGCGACATCTTCTACCACCCCCAGCTCTACGTGGGGTGCCCGCGACGAGCATGGGACGGATCGGGCCTTCGTCATCACAGCCCACTCCCAGGCGTACAAGCTGCGACAGCACAGGCAGAACGCGTTGTCCGAGTCGCCCGTCACCAACTTCCTGATGCGACCCGGCGGACGAGTCGTCCCGCTCGCTCAGAAGGCTCAGTTCCTCGAAGCGCTCGACTCTGGCAGTGACGGTAAGAGCCGAGGATGGATGGGCGTGGACTTCGGCTCTCTCAGCCTGTGTCACGCCGCCGCTGGCGTGACCGAAGCAGTGATCGAGTTCGCCAAGGGGTTCGCCGTCTTTGTCGCTCAACCCGTACGGGCAGTGTTGGTGACCTCCTTCTGGGAGGCGGGTCGTGATCACTGCGACTATCCGCAAAAACTCTGCTCGGCATTCACAAGAAGCTTGTCGGGCCGACCTGAATGCGTCGCGATTGCAACGCTCTCCCTGCCGTGACGGAGACGGCCTACCCGCCGATGCAGTTGCACAGGACTTATACGCTAGGAGTATGACCACAGACAACTTCCCTCAAACATACATCTATATCTCACGACGGATCGTAAGGAACATATTCGATCAACATGAAGCGTACAGTCGTGGCGTGGGCTTGGATGTCACTGCGAAAATTCCGGGTGTTGACTTAAAGGCTTCGGCCCGCCGGCGGGAAAACAATGATTACTGGCTAGCTCGGCAAGTTACAGAAATGATTAGTGATAACACTGGAACATTACTTCATCCTGGAATGTACGTACGGGCCCGGATGGAAGTAACGTGGGCCGAGGTGCCATTCCTGGAAGGCGGCCATCGCGTCGCCTGGCTTAGCTGTTTCGCGGACACGGAGGAGGGGCCTGCGTTTGCCGGACTCTGCGGTTCGTTAGGCAATTTCGAGGGCTACTCGGCGGGCGAAAATGACAGGCCCCGTGGGTGGTATCCCTCAGCCCCTGTAGGCATGGCGAGGCTTGTCTCTTCGTTCTCCGGAGACCGCGAAGACGTCAGTGAGGCGGCTTCCTGGGCTGGCGGTACGGATCCGGGAGATGCTATAAGAACTGCGTTAACGATATCTTCCACCTTGGGAAGCGGTCATATAGCGGGCCGAGCAGAGCTTGACGTACTGTTTCAGGCATTTAGTTGGCTTGAATATCCTCAGGGAGACGGTCAGATCAGAGCGGCAATGATTGGGACCCCCATTTGGGCCGTAACATGTCCGCCGCTTCCCGACTTGCGAACTGCGTTTTCAAGGCAAACCCATGAGCGCAATCGACGGCGAGCTGAAGAAGCTGCACAGGAAAAAGCGTTACGCCGATTCGCTCAGCATTTTATGCCACCATCGTAAGGGCATTGCCAACCGGGTAACACGCCTTCACAACCGCTATCGTCGCGACAGTCGAAGTTCGGGTCAGCCATCTGCGGAGAGTAGACGATAAGTTCAAGCACGCTTCGCAATGCGACTCCGCAGGCCAATCGTCGGTTGGAGCGTAACGACGACGCCGGGGGTCGCTTTGCTGGCCGACGGCTGAAGTCGCGCGCTGGTACTCTGCGCCTCTCGGCGAGAGCGGAGTATGCCCGGTGCTCAGGATGGTGCTGCACAGGTCGGTTGCGGTGGCGGCCGTCTGCCTGGTGACCGCCTGCGGTTCTCCGACGACTCCAACAGCGGACGCGGACGGAACGAAGCAGGCGACGGATTCGGCCACCGCCACGAAGCCACCTTCCCCATCAGTTCCGGCGACCGGCGGGTCCGGGTACTCCGCGACGCTGTCGGCGCGCTTGGTGGCCACGGAGTCACTACCGCCCGGCTTCACTGTGGAGATCGCGACCAGCATGGCGGCGGATGCTGGAGATCGGCGTGCAGACGTCGACGCATCCTGTTCGCGCAGCATGATCCCGCTGCTGTCGGCCCGCCGGCTGACCGGGACTCCGTCGGCGATAGCCGCGGCCACCCTCAGCTATGACGCGGGTCCCGGCGGCTTGTGGGTGGGGACCGAAGTCCTCAGGACCTACACCGATGACGGTGCCCGGCGAGCGATGACCGACCTGCGAGCGTTCATCGACCGTTGCCCGACCCTTGCGCCGTCCGGCGAGGACGTTGGCGGCAGTTATCGCTTCGCGGTGGCGCCAGGGCCGCAGTTGGGCGATGACAGTGTTCACGTCAGCCACACCACGACGTCGGACCTTGACACCCTGGAATGGGACAGCATGCTCGTCCGGATCGGAACCACTCTGGTGGTCGTTCAGGCGGAGGGCAACAAGCCTGGCGGCGACAGGTACCTCACTCAGGTTGCCGAGGCGGCGCTGCGCAGGTACCAGACAACCGGATCCTGAACGACCTCGGAGGGCAGCCGGCCTGCGGCCGTGATCGCCCGGGTGCGGCGGTGTCCGGCACCTGGCGCCGGAGGCCGACGTAGATATCCTCTTCAGGTGCTGGCCCGTGTGGAGATCATTGACATGGGTCCGGCGCTGCGAAGGGACTATCGACATGCCCCGTGTGGTACCGGCGGTCATCCGCGCACTCGACGTCCTCGAGCTGTTCCTGGACTGCCCCCAACTGTCGGCCCGCCAGGTGATGGAGCGGCTCGACCTACCCCGCACCACGGTCCACGAACTGCTCGTCACGCTTGAGGCTCGCTCGTACCTGATCTCCGTGCCGGGGCAGCCGGTGCAGTATCGGCTCGGCATGCCGTTGTTCCAGCTCGGCGCGGCGTTCGCCGGCCGGCTCGACCTGGTACGCGAGGCGCAGTGCGTGGTGCGGGACGTGGCGGCCGCGTGCCACGAGGCGGTCCACGTGGCGGTGCTTGACGGCGCGGATGTCATCTATCTCGTGAAGTTCGACAGCACGCACCCCGTCCGGATGGTCTCCGGGGTGGGCCGGCGGCTGCCGGCGCACTGCACGGCGGTCGGCAAGGTGCTGCTGTCGAGCCTCGATGAGGCGGGCCTGGACGCCGTCCTGACGAAGGGCGAGCTGCCGGGCATGACGCCGGACAGCATCACCGACCCGGACCGTCTTCGCGAGCATCTCGAGCGGGTCCGGGTGGAGAGTGTCGCGGTGGACGTCGGCGAGTCTGACAGCGCCATGCGTTGTGTCGCCGCGGCGATCCGGGACCATTCCGGCGCCACAATCGCCGCGATGAGCCTGTCCGCGCCGATCATCCGCTGGACGCCCGAGGCGCACGTGGAGTGGACCGGGCTGATTCGCGAGGGCGCGGCGGCGCTGTCCGCCCGCATGGGCTACCGGGCCCAGCCCCGATAGCGCGCCTCCCGTTTTCGGCTCGAAACCACATCGAAACATTGACATCTCTCGCAGCGCTGCTCTAGCGTCGCGACCACTCGATACGGTATCTCGAACTCAGTTCGAAATCTCGAACGGTGGTGGTCGCGTGGCCCGACCGAACTGCAACGTCAGTGCCGCTTTGTCGGCCCGGTCGCCGATCGCCTCAACCTCGTCGCGCTACCCGGTGAGCGGCGGCAAGCGCAGGCCCGTCGCTGCCGCGCCAACCCCACCAACCGCAACAACGGGTACGCGAGCGCACTGATCGATGCGGGCGACGCGTCCGTGGTCGCCGTCATAGGGACACCTGGAGCACAGGCACGCCTTTGGCGTGCGCTGGTGTGCGGAAACAGAGGAGGCGAATGTCCATGAAGGACAACCCGGTGTGGTCCCGGCGCGGCTTTCTGGGGATGGGGGTGGGGGTGCTCGGCGCGGCCGGCCTGGCCGCGTGTGGGGGCAGTTCCGAATCGCCCAGCAAGGTGCAGCCGGAGGTTCCGCAGGAGCTGATCGACGCCGCGGCGGCGATGAAGGGCTCCTCGATGGGCATGCTGTCGCAGAAGCTGTATTCGACAGCGGCGAACGAAGCCCTGGACAGCTCGATCAAGAAGTTCGCCGACACCACCGGGACGAAGATCGAGAACAGCCTGGTCCAGGCCGATGCCGGTGACGTGGTGGCCAAGATCGACGCCGAGGTCAAGGGCGGGGTGGCCCGTGACCTGGCGTTCATGACCGACTCGCGGTTCGTCGCGCAGTTCCAGGCGCTGGGCGACCTGGAGGACGTGACGGACGTCGTCCAGGCGCTGACCGCCAAGTTCGGCGAACCCTGCGCCGAGGCCAAGAACTTCTGCGTCTTCGACGGCAAGTGGTTCGCCATCCCGTACCACTTCATCGGGATCGGGTCGTTCCTGCGCAAGGACTGGATGCAGGACAAGGGCATCTCCCCCAAGGACATCTACAGCTGGGAAGAGCTGCGGGACCTGTGCCTGGAGATCTCCGATCCGACCAAGCGCCGGTTCGGCTGGGGCATGACGGTGAACCGGTCCGGTGACGGCAACGGCATGATCGAGGCGCTGATCAACGCCTACGGCGGGTCGATCGCCTCCAACGACGGCCGGAAGGTCACCTTCAACACCCCGGAGACGGTGCAGGCGGTGACCTTCCTCGGCGACATCTACACCAATCCCAAGTACAAGCCGATGTTGCCGCCGGGGATCGCCAGTTGGACCGACACCAGCAACAACGAGAACTGGCTCGCCGGGATCCTCGGCTACACCCGCAACCAGTTCAGCGTGTACGCGGACTCCAGGACCAAGAAGAACCCGGTACACGCGAACACCCACGTCTTCTCCGACTGCATCGGCCCGGCGACCGACAATCCGCTGCTCCTCGGCCAGTCGCAGGGCTTCGTCGTCTTCAAGGGCGCCAAGAACCCGGCGCTCGCCAAGCTCCTGGCGCAGTACCTGGTCAGCGCGCCCGCACTGCTCGGGGTGGCGAAGGAGGCGCCCGGCCTGGTGATGCCCGCCTGGGAAAAGGTCTGGGACGCCGACCCCTTCTTCACCAGCGGCGACCCGGCGTTCCCCATGCTGCGCAAGATCACTGAACTGAAGCTGCCGCTGGCCACGAAGAACGGCCTGGCCTTCCCACAGAAGGCAAGCGCGGGCCAGCAGGCGGTGGGGTCGGCCTACGTCCTCACCGACATGATGCAGCAGGTCGTCCAGGGCACGGCGCCGGCGCAGGCCGTGACCGCCGCCCACGCGAAGATGGTGCAGATCTTCAACCAGCAGGGGCTGCGGCAGTGAGGTCGGTCCGTCAGGCGCAGGTCCCGGCGGCGAGGAAGTCCCCACCGCCGGGACCCGGCTCCCTCACGGCGGTCCAGCGGCGGCTGGGTCGCGACTGGCGGCTGGCGGCACTGTTCCTGGCGCCGATGGCCGTGCTGGTCGGCGGGCTCGTCCTCGTGCCGATCGCCCGGTCGATCATCACCAGCACCACCGAACGGCACGGGCAGGACACCGTCTTCGTCGGCTTGGACAACTACCTCGCGCTCGTCGGCGACGACCAGTTCCACACCGGCGTGGTGAACTCGTTCGTCTTCACCGCGTATGCCGAGGTTTTCAAGGTCGTGCTGGGGCTGGCGGCGGCCCTGCTGCTGCACCATCGGCGGCGTGGGCGGGCCGTGCTGGCCGGGTTGCTGCTGGTGCCGTGGGTGGTGCCGACGGTGGTGACGGCGTTCAGCTGGCGCGCGCTGCTCGACCCGATCTTCGGCAGCGTCAACACGCTGCTCACCGCCACCGGGATCGGGCCGCTGCTGGCCAGCGCGCACCTGGTCGACAGCTGGCCGGCCGGTTGGCTGTCCGACCCGTCGCTGGCCATGCCGTCGGTGATCCTGGTCAACGTCTGGAAGGGCGTGCCGTTCTTCACCGTGTGTTTCCTCGCGGGGTTGAAGGCCATTCCGGCGGACCTCTACGAGGCGGCGACCATCGACGGCGCCTCGGCCTGGCAGCGGTTCACAAACGTGACGCTGCCCGGACTGCGCCACGTGATCACCGTGACGGTGACCCTGTCCTCGATCTGGACGTTCAACAACTTCGACCTCGTATGGTTGCTGACGCAGGGCGGCCCGGGTGACGTGACCGCGCCGTACGTGCTCATCGCCTACTCGAAGGCGATCCTGCAACTCCAGTACGGCGCGGGCGCGGCGGTCACCCTCGTCATGCTGCCGATCATCGGCGGGCTGGTGTTCGTCCTGGTCCGGTTGTTACGCCAGGACACCACGATCAAACTGCCCCGGCGACGCCGGTCGGCGCGGTGGATCGCAACCCGACGGTGGGCCGGGACGGCGCGGAGGGCGCTGCCGTGGGTCGTCGCCGCGCTGGTCACCGGCCTGCTGGCCTGGGCGTCACCGCAGATCTTCTGGAAGGCGGCGGTGGTCCTCGGTGTGATCCTGCTGGTCGCGGCGGGGGTCGGCCGGGTGGTCTCGACCCTTCAGTCCCGGGGCGGTCGCCGGTCGTCGTCAGTGGTGTCGGGCCTGGGGTCCTGGGCCGCGCTGGCCGGGTTGCTCTTCTTCGTGCTGGGTCCGCTGTACTGGATCGCCGTCACGGCCTTCAAGTCCGAGGGCCAGGTCGTCATGCGCACCGACGACCTGTGGCCGACGCCGTGGACGCTTGAGCAGTTCGGCGCCCTGTTCGACAACCAGCCGTTCGGCCGCTGGTACCTCAACACCCTGCTGGTGTCCGCGGCGTCCACGGCGGTGGCGCTGGTCTGCGCCGCCCTGGCGGGCTACGCGCTGGCCCGGCTCCGGTTCCGCGGGGCGCAGGGCTTCACCGTCACGGTGCTGCTCACCTACGTGATGCCGGGAGCGCTGCTGTTCATCCCGCTGTACCAGATGCTCATCGGCGCCCGGCTCACCGACTCGTTGTGGTCGCTGGTGGTGACGTACCCGACCTTCACGCTGCCGTTCGCCACCTGGCTGCTGGTGGGGTACTTCTCGTCGATCCCCATCGAGCTGGAGGAGGCCGCGCTTGTCGACGGTTGCAGCCGCATCCAGGCGTTCGGCCGGGTGGTGCTGCCCCTCGCCAAGCCCGGGCTGCTGGCGGTCGCGCTCTTCACCCTGACCAACGCCTGGAACGAGTTCCTCTTCGCCTTCGTGTTCATCACCAAGGACGAGTACAAGACGCTCCCGGTGGGGATGCAGTCGATGATCGCCGGGGACGTCGTGCCACAGGGACAACTCGCCGCGGCGTCGCTGCTCGTCAGCATCCCTGTGGTGATCATGTACGCCCTCGGGCAGCGCTTCCTGACCGAAGGGCTCACCGCGGGGGCGGTCAAGGGCTGAGCGGGGACAGCCGGCCGGCCGGCGCTACCAGGCCATGTTGATGGCGCGCTCGAAATTGACGTAGCCGGCGCGGGCGAAGGCGTTCGCCATCGGGGCATTGCCCAGGTCGGTGGCGGCGCGGATGCGTGGCACGTTCTCCTCGGCCAGGATGCGGGTACCTTCGGCGAGGAGCCCGTCGACGTACCCGTGGCCCCGATGTTCGGGGACGACGCCGAGGTAGGCGATCACCGGGTGGTAGGCGTTGCGGGCCGGGACGACGAACCCGACGGGCTCGCCGTCCTCGCCCAGGGTGCCGATGCGCCACCACTCACGAGGGCTGGAGTACGTGGCGAACTCCTGCTCGTAGTGCTTGACCGCGGCCTCGTGCGGGGACATCTCCGCCAGGTCGCTACGACTGTGCGCGTCCAGGGTCCCGTCCAGGGTGCGGGTCATCAGCGCGATCAGTTCGTCGGTGTCGCTGACCGGGCGGAAGGCCAGGCGGCGGTCCGGCGTCGGTACGCCTGCCGCCGGGCTCCATTCCAGGCGCAGCCGTTCGACCGTCAGGTGTGCGCCGGCGTTCTCCAGTACGCCCATCCTCAGTCGCACCGCCCGGTACGCGTCCGGGTCCTCGCGCCAGTCCGCCGGGATGAAGCGCCCGTACTCGGGAGGGGTGGTCCCGGTCGGCAGGACCTGCCTGGCGGCCGTCTCGTACAACGCCTGTGCCACCTCGGTCAGGTCCTCGGCGGTGTCGTCGACGTCGAGGATGTCCAACAGCAACGGGGTGCTGTCGCCGCTTCGGCTCCACCAGGCGACCCTGGCCAGCAGACGGTCGCCGTGCAGGGCCACCCACATCCACTCCGGCCGGCGGCGCTTGTCGGCGAGGTCGTCGTCGAGCTCGTGATTGATGGTGTACGGCAGGCGGTTGAACAGGGCGATCTCGTCCGGCCCGGTGATGGGACGGATCGTGACGCCGGGGAATGTGCTCATGCGGACTCGTCTCCGGCCTCGGTGCGGGTGTAGGTCAGGAAGAGGGCGCCACTATCCAGCACGGTGTGGTCGGTCAGACGCCAGGCGCGTGGGGCGAAGACGGCGTTGCGGCCGAACAGCGGGATGCCGGCGCCAATGGTCAACGGGGCGAGCTTGACGATCAGTTGATCGATCTCGGGGTACAGGGCACCGGCCAGGGCGCCACCGCCGATCACCCAGACGTCCCTGCCGTCGTGCCGCTTGAGCTCTCGTACCGTGGCAATCGGGTCTTGGTCGATGACCTCGACGGCCGGGTCCGGGCTGCTGCCCAGCGTGCGGGAGAACACCAGGTGGCGCAGGTGGGGGTACGCGTCGGTCACGCCGGCCTTCAGCCCCACCTCGTAGGAGTGACGCCCTTCCAGCACGGTGTCGAACCGGCTGCCCTGGTCGGTGATGCCGAACGCCTGCCGGGCCGGGCCGGGGAGGGTCTCCGGGTACTCCGCGACGAGGTGGCGCAGGTAGTCGTCTGGAACGGGCCAGAACCCGCCGGGGCCGGTGGGGTCGGCGCCGTCGGGGCCGGCGATGAAGCCGTCCAGGGTGGTGGCGATGTAATACACGAGCTTACGCACGACGATCTCCTCGTTCAGGCTGCCGGATGCTGTTCAGCGGCGGCGTCCATCAGCCTGCCCGGCGAGGCACCGGGCTACAAGATCACAACTGGTAACGTGCCATAACCCTTCGCTAATGCGTGGATCGGGAACAGTACATGGAACTCCGCGACATCGAGATCTTTCTGACCCTGGCGGAGGAACTGCACTTCACCCGCACAGCCGAGCGGCTGCACGTGACCCAGGCCCGGGTCAGCCAGGCGATCAAGAAGCAGGAACGTCGGATCGGCGCCGCCCTGTTCGAGCGGAACAACCGGCAGGTGGCACTCACACCGATCGGCCAACGGCTCTTCGACGACATCCGGCCCATGTACCGAGGTCTGCACGAGGGCATGGACCGGGCCAGGCTCGCCGCCCGCGGCAAGACCGGGGTGCTGCGGGTCGGGTCGATCGCCGTCAACCTTCACGACTTCCGCGAGTTGTTCGACGGGTTCGCGAAGGACCACCCTGAGTGCGAGGTGCAGCTCCGGCATGTCGACTTCGGTGATCCCTTCGGTCAGCTGCGCGCTGGCGACATCGACGTGCAGATCGTGTGGCTGCCCGTCAAGGAGCCGGACCTCACCGTCGGCCCGGTGATCTACACCGAACCCATCGTGCTGGCCGTCGGGGCAGGGCACCGGTTCGCCAGCCGTGAGTCGGTCTCCTACGAGGATCTGGCGGACGAGACGGTGATGGGCGGGGCCCGGCCGGACTACTGGCGGGAGATCCTGGTGCCCCTGCGCACACCCAGTGGCCGTCTGATCCGCATCGGCCCGTCCGTCTCCAACTTTCAGGAGATGATCCCGATCCTCGCCACCGGCGAGGCCGTCTCGCCCGTCCACGCCCAGGCCGCCCGCTACTACGCCCGGCCGGACATCGCCTATGTGCCCATCAGCGATGCCCCGCCTGCCCAGTGGGGGCTGATCTGGCGCACCGGCAACGAGACGAAACTGATCCGATCGTTCGCCGCCATCGCGGCGACAACAGCGTCCCGCTGAAATGCGAGCAAGGACTGACGGGCACCCGGACAGCAGCCGCTTGCAGTGGGCGGAAGGCCCGGCCGGCGGGTTCGGTGGGGGACGCGACGGCTACCCGTAGATGGTTTCCCGCAACGTCTCGATCCACACCACGTGAATGCGGTCCCAGCTGCGGTAGACGCTGCCGATGTAGGTGGTCTGCCGCGCCTCCATGCTCGTGCCAGATCCGCTCAGATAGAGGCGGTACAGCGCGTCGAGGTGCCCGGGCACAGCGGCATAGGGGTCCGCGGCGAGCCTGTCGAACTCACGCAACGCACGATCCTCGAAACTGATGAGACCAATCCGCCGGTTCTCCGGGAAGGGCGCCGGCCACTCCCGGTCAGACAGTTGGGACCCCTGTAGCCGCAGCTCCGTCAGGGCGTCCTGCGCATCGCCGAAATCGAGGACATGCAGCAGAGGCTCACCTCGCGGAAGGTGCTGGTCCCGGAGCGCCTCATGCCGCTGCCAATCCCGGGCCGGGTGGGTCGGTTCGTACGTCGGGGCGTTGTCCAGCCAACGGCGGATCAGGTCCCGGGCTTCGTTGCGCTCTCGTTCCTCTCTGTTCCGCTTCTCCGCGACGAGCAGATCAAGGCAGGACCTGCACCATGGCGTGCTGTGTCTGCGCTCGACGTCACTCCGCTCGCCCTGCGGAATCTGGAGCCCGCAACCGCGGCAGCGCTCCGACCGCCCCTCGAACAGTCGCTTGAACATCCATCGATACTTCCACGCCGGCAGCCCTTCGTCGGCTAGCCGCCGGCCAACCGGTGGACCCGAAGGACCGACGTCGCCCGGGAGCTGACCCGACCGCTACGCCGTCACCAGCCGTTTCTCGAACCAGTGGTGGGCGTAGTGCTCGGTGTTGTACGCCTCGATCTCCCGGTAACCGGTCGCCTGGTACAGGGCGATCGCCTCGGTGAGGTTGCGGTTGGTGTCCAGCCGGACCGCGGTCGCACCGCGCTCGGCCGCGTACCGTTCCAGCTCGCCCAGCAGCCGCCGCCCGACGCCGAGCCCGCGTACGGTGTCGGCCACCCACACCCGTTTGACCTCGGCGGGCGCGTCGGGGTGAAGTTTGACCGCGCCGCAGCCGATCGGTTCGCTGTTGAGGGTGGCGAGCAAAAGCACCCCGTTGGGCGGGACGAGCGCTTCATCGGGGAGCGGTTTGCTCAGTGCGGGGTCGAACCCGCCGTCAATTCGTCGTGCGATCTCGCGGACGTAGGCCCGCAGGCACGCACGGGCTCGCGGATCGCTCGGCGGGCACGGCTCGATGACGACCATCGAGCCCATGAGTAGCCGTTCGACCTCGGCCATGGCGGTGACGAGTCGTTCGCGACGCTCTTCGGTGAGCGGTTCGAGGATCGAGGCGGCGAGATCGTCCGACCGCTGATCGAGGTCGGCCCACTGGGTTCGGCCGGCGTCGGTGAGGGTGGCGACGCGGACGCGGCCGTCGCCACCGGTCTGGTCGGCCGACCCCACGGCGATGAGGCCGTCGTTCTCCAGGGTGCGCAGGAGGCGGCTGAGGTATCCGGAGTCCAGGCCGAGCCGGGCCCGTAAGGCGGCGACCTCGGCACCGGCGGGGCCGATCTCCCAGAGCAACCGAGCCTGGCCCAGTGGGCGCCCCTGGGCCATGTACTCGTCGTCGAGCGCGCCCACCCGTTGGGTGACCGTCCGATTGAACCGCCGCACGGCGGCGATGAGACCCGAGTCCATATACCTGACTTTAGTCAGGCATATGGACGGGAGCTAGGTCTCGACCGCGATCAAAGCGCCTCGGCTCCGCCGCCGCGAGGATGCGGCGCATTGCCGACACTGAGCCCGGCAGCGGCCCGCCCCTGCTCGAAAGCCATGATGTCGTTCACGGCTTCGACGAAGGACTTGTCGAAGTCGCCATAGTAGATCTCCTGGGCCACCCGCCACCGGTCATGGTTGGCTGGCACCGCCAGAATCCTGTTCAAGAATGTCGATTGAACCTTCATATCCTTCGCCATCCGCGCGAAGTCACCCTCATACAGGTCGTCATAGAACCCCTGAAAGGCATCAAGGAGCACGCTGAGATAGGCGATGCTTCTCGCCTCGTCAAGGCTCGTCGACCGATCCAAGCCATGCACTTCATACAGCAACTCCGGGTGAGCCAGCGTCGCTTCATTAGCAACATTGAACCCGCTGAACAGAGTGGCGACATTCTGCCGCTGCAAGCCCTTCCCAGCGATCTCTGCGCTGCGTACGGCACCCTTGGCGTTCTGCAAGGCGAAGTGGGCCGCAATTATTGCCACTACGGCGGAAAGGGCCGCTGCCACTGCCGCAATAACGTCCATCTGAAGTTGGGGCTCCTAACCAGGCAACCGGCACATTCGCGATCTGAACCACCCAACTTAGCAGTAGCGGGCAAGCGGCGGCCAAACACCAATATCCGGTACGCGAGCGGACCGGAGGTGAAAACAGAAGCCGATGGCGCGACCGTCATCGGGGCTGGATGTGGCGGTAGGACCGGATTCCGGCGTGGTCCAGGACGACCACCACGAGCACCACGCCGGTGGCGACCGCGCTGACCGCCAACAGCGGCAGCCGTGGGACCGCCGCCGCACCGATCAGCACGAACAGGGCGGCGACCCGGGGCCAGGAGAGTCGACGGTGGATCGCCGCCGAGAAGAGGATCCGCCCAGCGAGGAACAGCGTTGGACCGCTCAGGATGACCAGGACCGCCGTCCTGTCGCCGGCCCGTAGGGGGTGGGCGATGCTCAGTTCGGCGCCGACGGCGGTGACCACCAGCCCGGCGACCATCACCAGGTGCAGGTATCCGGTGGTGACGCCGAGTCGGGACGGGTCGGCGCGCTCGATGGCCGGGCCGAGGCGCTGACCGGCGGGCGTGACGTAGAGCAGACCGATCAGCACCCCGGTGGCGAAGACCAGCAGGAACGCGGCGGTCTGCGCAAGGGCGAGGTCGGTGCCGGCATACGAGATGCCCGCGACCAGGACGAGCTCGCCGAGCGCAATGATCATGATTTGTTGGTACCGCTCGGCGAAGTGCTCGCCGGCCAGGCGCAACTCCTGCGGCCGGGTCCGGCCCATCCGTGGAGTGGGCCAGCCGAGTCGGGGGCCGGTGAGGTCGACGGCGAGGGCGAGCAGCCAGAGCGGCACCCGCCACTCCGGCAGAAACCCACCGGCCAGCCACGGTACGGCGGAGACGCTGAACCAGCAGAGGATGCGCAGCGCCCGGCTCTGCCGCGGGTGACCGCGCAGCGCGAGGACGGTGAACGCGCCCCGGCCGACATGCACGAAGACGTACGCGCCGGCGAAGAGCAGGCCCCGCCCGTCCAACGCCTGCGGGATCGCCACCCCGGCCAGCAGGCTGCCCAGCGCGGCGCCGACCAGCAACCCCCGCACCGCCGGGCTCTCCGGGTCGTACCAGTCGGCGAACCAGGTGGTGGTCACCCAGATCCACCAGACCCCGGTCAACAGCACGGCGGTACGGAGCGCGCCGGCGACGCTGAGGTCGTGCAGCAGGTGGGCGGCCAGCTGACTGAGGGCGAGCACGAATGCCAGGTCGAAGAAGAGCTCCAGGAACGAGGCGCTCAGCGGCGAGTCACCGCCCCGCAGCAGCCGCTCGGGTCTGCTCGCCATCGGCGCTCCTCCCGCTGGCGCACGCCCTGCGTCCGTCGTACCACCCGAGGCCGGCCACCGGAGGCGAAAGCGGGGTCAGCGGCGGACGCCGACCCCCGCGTACCCGTGTGCGTCCACGGTCTCCGGCTCACCGTCCGGTCGCCACCGGGTGGTGGCGACCAGGCCGGGTTCCACCAGGTCGTACCCGGCGAAGAAGCGTGCCGTCTCGGCGCGCGTGCGGGGCACCAGGGGGGCGCTGCTGTTGCGGTAGACGGCCTGGCCGCGCTCGGCCAGCTCCGGCGGGATGCCGTCCAACGTCAGGTGGGACAGCACCAGGTGACTGCCGGGCACGGTGGCGTCCCGCAGCCGGGCGACCGCCGCCCACGGGTCGTCGTGGTCCGGCACGAAGTGCAGCACCGCGAGGAGCAGCACCGCCACCGGCTGGTCCAGGTCGAGGGTGGCCCGCACGTCCGGGTGGGCGAGCAGCTCGTCCGGTCGTCGCAGGTCGCCCCGCACGACCGCGGTGCCGGGTACACCCGTCAGCAACTGCCGGGCGTACCCGACGGCCACCTCGTCGTAGTCGACGTAGACCACCCGCGCGTCGGGTGCCACGGCCCGCACCACCTGGTGCACGGCGTCCTGGGTGGGCAACCCGGCCCCGACGTCCAGGAACTGGCGTACGCCCTGCTCGGCGGCGTACCGGACGGCTCGGCGCAGGAAGTGCCGGTTGGTCTGGGCGGCGACCCCGGTCTCCGGGAAGATCTCCAGCACCCGGTCGGCTGCGGCCCGGTCGGCCGGGAAGTTGTGGCTGCCCCCGAGGAAGTAGTCGTACATCCGGGCGACGTTGGGTCGGGTGGTGACGTCAGGTGCCGGCTGGTCGGTCATGCGGGATCCCTTCGGCGGCGGGAGCGGAACCGATGTCTAGCACCCGTGGCGACGACCCGCTGACCCCTCGTGTCGTTGATCCGGCTGCGCCCATGGTCACCGCTGACCACGGTGGGGGCACCGACTCAACGAGGAGGGACGCCGATGACGGCTCAGCGCGAGACCGTGCAGGTCGATCACGACCTGTTCCGCGCCGTGTACGACTCGCCCGCATCACTGCCCGGCCGACACCGCTGGACCACCCCCGAGTCGGACGTCCGGCGGCTGGAGAAACTGCTCGGCATGCCGGCACGCAGCATCGGCGCCCCGCTCTGGGTCAGCGGCGACGAACCCGACTGCCCGAAGTGCCGCCGGCGGGTCACCTGGTACGACATCGTCTCGTCGGCGCTCTCCGGTCTGCACGACAAGGCCATGATCGCCACGGTCATCCTGGGCGAGCGCAAGTACGTCAACACCGAGATCCCGGACGCCATCGCCGGGGTGCGCTGCTCCGACTGTCACACCGCGATCGACGGCCTGCGCAGCTTCAAGTGCCACAACTGGGCGTACGCCTTCGAGGAGCTGGAGGCCGTCCGCGAGCGGATGGCCGGCGGTCTCGCGCCGACCTGAGCCCGGGCCGCAACGACCTGGGCCCGGAGCCCCGGTCCGAGCCCGAGCCGTGGTCGGGCCCTGGACCGGCCGCGGCGGCTCAGTCGGTCGAGCGGCGGGTGGGGCGGCGGCCGGGCGGGGAGGGCGGCTCCGGGCCGGGGTCGGGCACCGGCGGCATCGGCCGGGTGACCGGCTCGGAGCCGGTGACGCGCAGCGACTCGCCGTGGTGCCACAGCTCGACCTCGGCATCTGCGGCGGCGTCGGGCAGCTCGTAGCGGGCCTCGGCCGGAGTCAACGTGACCCGCAGCCGGTGGCCGCGCCAGCGCAGGCTGAACGCCAGCCGGTCGATCCGTCGTGGCAGCCGAGGGTCGAAGGAGAGCACCCGCCGGTCGTCGCGCAACCCTCCGAAGCCCTGCACCAGCGCCAGCCACGCGCCGGCCAGCGAGGCCAGGTGCAGCCCGTCGGCGGTCTTGTCGCCCAGGTCGGCCAGGTCCTGTAGGACCGACTCGGCGAACAGGTCGTACGCCAGGTCCAGGTGCCCGACCTCGGCGGCCAGCACGGCCTGCGGGGCCGCCGACAGCGACGAGTCGCGGACGGTGCGGGCCTGGTAGTAGGCCAGGTTGCGGGCCTTCTCGTCGGCGGTGAACTCACCGGGGCAGAGCTGCATGGCCAGCACCAGATCGGCCTGTTTGACCACCTGTTTGCGGTACAGCTCCAGGTACGGGAAGTGCAGCAGCAACGGGTAGTCGTCGTCGCCGGTGTTCGCGAAGTCCCACTCGGGTTGTTCGGTGAAGCCGGCGGCCTGCTGGTGCACCCCGCGCTCGCGGTCGTACGGGATGGCCATCGCGTCGGCGGCGGCCCGCCAGCCGGCCACCTCGTCGCGGTCCACGCCGAGCCGGTCGGCCAGCTCGGGATGCCCCTCGGCGGCGTCCGCAGCGCCGCGCAGATTGCGCTTCGCCATCAGGTTGGTGAAGACGTTGTCGTCGACCAGCGCGGCGTACTCGTCCGGGCCGGTCACGCCGTGCAGGTGGAAGTCGCCCTCGCCCGACCAGTGGCCGAAGCCGTGCCAGAGCCGGGCCGTCTCCACCAGCAGTTCCAGCCCCGCCTCGGCCAGGAACCGCTCATCGTCGGTGGCCGCCAGGTAACGCAACACCGCGTCGGCGATGTCGGCGTTGACATGCAGTGCGGCGGTGCCCGCCGGCCAGTAGCCGGAGCTTTCCCGGCCACCGATGGTGCGCCACGGGAAGGTCGCGCCGGTCAACCGCAGCTCGGCGGCCCGCTCCCGCGCCTCGGGCAGGTGGGCGTGCCGCCACCTCAGCGCCGAGCGGGCCACCGCCGGGGCCAGGTAGGTGAGCACCGGCAGGACGTAACTCTCGGTGTCCCAGAGCACGTGCCCGTCGTAGCCGTTGCCGGTCAACCCCTTCGCCGAGATGGTCCGGTCGGAGTCCGGACGACCGGCCTGGATCAGGTGGAACATCGCGAACCGAACGGCCTGCTGAAGCTCCGGATCGCCGTCGAGCTGCACGTCGGCGACCTGCCAGGCCGCGTCCAGGGCGGCGCGCTGGTCGGTGAGCAGTGCGTCGAAGCCGTCCGCGCGGGCCGCGTCCGCCTCGGCGGCGACCAGGGCGGCCAACTCGTCGGCGGGCGTCGCGCCGACCGCCGCCCACTCGTAGGCGGCGAACTTCGTCAGCCGCAACCGCTCCCCCCGGTGCAGGCGACCCGTCACGGTCAGCCGGACCCGGTCCGGGGTGCAGTCACCGGTGGTGGTCACCGTGCCCGGCCCCTCCAGCAGGTGACTGACCGCGACCGCGACACGCTGACCGCTGCGCTCGGTGCGGTGCACCAGCACGCCGTCGAGGCCGGTCGCACGGTACGTCTCGGCGGTCAGCGGGTCGGTGGGCACCGAGGCCGCCCGGGGGTCGTCCGAACGCTCCGGCACCTTCTCGTTGGCCAGCAGATCCGAGCAGACCCGCAGCTCGACGGCGGTGTCCAACGGCTCGACCTCGTACCGGACGGCGGCCACCGGGCGACGCGGCAGGGACACCAACCGGGTGCTGCGGATGCGTACGCCCCGCCCGGCCGGTGAGATCCACTCGGTCTCCCGGCGCAGCACGCCGGTACGCAGGTCGAGCACCCGTTCGTGGCTGCGCAGCGTCCCGGTCCGGAGATCCAGCGGCTCGTCGTCGACCCAGAGTCGGATCAGTGCGGCGTTCGGTGCGCTGATGACGGTGTCGCTGGCCGACGGGAACCCGTACCCCTCCTCGGGATAGCTCAGCTCGCGCCGCTCGTGGAAGCCACTGACGTAACTGCCCGGCATTCCGCACGGGGCGCCCTCGTCGAGCACCCCGCGCCAGCCGATCCACCCGTTGCCCAACGCGAAGATCGACTCGGTCTCGCCGAGCCGGTCCAGGTCGGCCTCCGTACGCCGGATCCGCCAGGTCTCGTCGTCCGCCGCCGCGGCGGTGGACTGCGGTTGATCGGTGGCCGAGCCGGTCTGCACGAAGCCTCCCGTGGATGCGGACGTCGTCCTGGACCAGCCAACCAGAGCCGGCTGTGCGAATCCTGGACGAAGGTGGTGAGGAGCGTCCGACCTTCGACAGGAGCGGTGCCCTCTGGCGCGTTCATAGGGTGTGCCCAAGGTGAACAGGGTATGAACGTGAAGTGAGGTGATGCATGCTCGACAACGGCAGCATGGACGTTCCGGAGATCAGCGCCGAGTGGTACAGCGACGTCGTCGACGCCGCCGCCGGCAGCCCAGAGCCGGTGCAGTGGTTCGTCGGACACGCCACCGAGGGGGTGATCCTGCTGCTCGGCGCGTTGCTGCTGATGGCCGCGCTGAGCCGCCGGTCCGGCGGCCCGCACGACCGGGCACTCGCCCTGATCGCGCCGGTGCCGGCCATCCTGGCGTACGTGGGCAGTGAGTTCCTCAAGACCGTGGTGGACGAGGAGCGCCCCTGCCGGAGCATCGGCCGAGAGATCATCGCGGGCGCCTGCCCACCCCCGGGCGACTGGTCGTTTCCCAGCAACCACGCCACCATCGCCGGCGCGCTGGCGGTCACCACACTGCTGCTCTCCCGCCGACTCGGCCTGGTCGCGCTACCCCTGGCCGCGCTCGGCGCCTTCTCCCGGGTCTTCGTGGGCGTGCACTACCCGCACGACGTGATCGCGGGCGTGTTGTTCGGTGCCCTGGTCGCCGTGGTGGTCACCCCGTTGCTGGCCCGCCCGACCGGCGAGGTGCTCCGCCGCCGGGCCAACCGCCCCGACAGCCCGGTCCCCAAACTGGCCAGCCGCTCTGGCCCCTGACCACCGGCGTACCCCTCCCCGCCCATCGGGGCGGCGGGTCAGGTCGCCAGCAGGAGGGCAGCCGTTGTGCCCAGCAGCAGGAACGGGCCGAACGGCAGGTGCGTGCTCCAGTTGGCGCGGCGGGTGGCCAGCAGGCCCAGACTCACCAGGGCGGAGAGCCCGGAGGTGAGCAGCAACCCGAACAGCAGCACCGGCCAGCCGTACCAGCCGAGCAGCGCTCCGACGCTGAGCGCCAGCTTGGCGTCGCCCAGCCCGAAGCCGCGCCGACCGAGCAGCAGCGCAGTGCTGGCGAAGAAGAGCGCCAGCCCCGTGCCGCCGAGGACGGCCCGCAGCCAGTGACCGGGGTCGGCGTCGAGCGCGGCGACGCCGAGCAGCAGCCAGGTCCCGGCCGCCGCGGGCAGGGTGAGCCGGTCCGGCAACCGATGCACGGCCAGGTCGACGAAGATCGCCGGGATGGTCCAGCCGAGCCACCAGATCAGGGCCGGCAGCGTCCCGCCCGACGGACCGGCAATCGTCAGCAGCACCGCCGCCGCGAGCACGGCCAGCTCGACCGTGCCCGGCGGTGGGCCGACCCGGGCGCGGCAGCGAACGCACCGGGCGGCCGGACCCAGCGCCGGCCAGGGGCGGGTCAGGCCGACCGGCGCGCCGCAGGCGTCGCAGGCGGTCCGGCTGGGCAGGCCCGGGGGTACGGCGTAGCGCAGCGCGGCCAACCGCATCAGCGGGCTGATCGCGAGGATCGCGAGCCCGGCCGACACCCGACTTCGCGCCACCCCCGGAACGTGCCCCGCTCGTCGTTCCGGCAGCGGAGAGGACGTTGCCCGACGGGCGGATTCGGTCGTAGCGCCGGACGGTGGGGGTGCCGGGCTCCGATCGGGCGGGGTTTCCCGACCGGGGACGGCCGCTGGGGGGCCGGTCAGCGCCATGTCGCCTCCCGTGCGGCCGAACGCTCCCTCGTGTCGACGAACACGGATCGTGATCGAGCACCCGCTGCGGTGTAGCGGATGGCGCAGAAAGCGACCTGCCGGCCGAAGCCTGCGGAGGGGCTCTCGACCGCCTGCGAGTCGGACGAGGCGGTCCGCCGAGCGGTCGACAAGGCCGTTCGAATGCCGGGATGAGGCCACGATGTCCCACTCCCGGGACCGGTGGTGAGACTCCGGTGAGCCCATCCGACCCGGTGCCGCCCCATCAATAACGACCTTTCGCTCGACCATTGCTCGGGGCGCAGTGTGGACACCCGCCACCACCACCTGTCATCACGCAGAGTGTTCGCTCGAATTGCCTCTGTTGCATCGGCGAGCGTCAGCCTATGCTCGCCCCTTGGGTGTGACGCAAGCCTCACCTTCACCATCGGACGACACAGGACCCCGAATTCGCAAAAGATCCGTAACGGTGAATGCAGAAGCGCAATGAACGGCTCCGGATGTGCTGATCCGGGCGCGCTTCCGCATGCCCGACGGCGGTGAACCGTCACCGCCCCGGGCGACCACGAGGAGGCTCGACGGTGCGCGGACGGCAGCTCAGAAGAGCGGCAATCTGCCTGCTGGCGGTCGTGGCGGCGATGCCGGTCACCGCATGCGCCAGCGGACGGGAAACGGCCGAACGGCCTACGGAAGTTCGCGACAACAGGCCCCGGACCGATCCCGACGTCGAACGACGCGCTGCCGAAAAGGCGGCACTTGACGCGTACTCCGGGTATCTCGCGGCCTCGCGCACGGCGGGCCTGCGCAGTGATCCCCGTTCACCGGAACTGTCCCGGTTCCTCGGTGATCCACTTTTGACTCGGGTTCGGGTGTCCATTCGCGAGGCTAAGGAGCACGGCGCTATGCGTACCGGGACATTCAAGTCCGACCCGACCGTGACCGCCGTCAGCCTGGACGCGAAGCCGGCCACCGTGGAGATCCAGGACTGCCTGGACACGACCGGCTACCGACTGGTCTACGCGAAGGACAAGCGCCCGGTCCCGGGCAGCGGCGGCGGCAGACACCTCTCCACCGCCACCGCGGCCCGTTATCCCGACGGCCGCTGGCTGATCAACTACGGCGCGACGCACCGGGACCAGCCGTGCTGAGCGGGGCCGCGACAACCCGACGGGTGCTCGCCGGAATCGGCCTCACGCTCCTGCTGGTGGTCGGTGCGACCCCGCCGGCCGACGCCGCCCTACGGGCCGACCCGGGAGCGGGCTGCCCACCCGACCAACCCGACTGCAGCGTCTGGGACGACGAGCCCGGCAATCCCGGTGATCCCGGGGGCGGGGACAACGGTGGGGGCGGGGACGACGGTGGCGGTGGCGGCGGCGTCTGCCAGTGGAACGGACGGACCATCGCCTGCTACGACGAGGACCTGGGCTGGTTCAACAACGGCAACGGGTGCTACTACAAGCTGACCGAGATGCCGATCGAGCCCCCCGAGGGTCACCAGTGGTACCTGGAAACCTGCAACGGCGGCGACCTGGGTAGCCAGCAGCCGGTGGCGCTGGCCGATCCGCCGGCCGGCTTCGGCGCGCCGCCGGACCCGGAGGAGCTGGCCCGTCGCGCCCTGGCGTCGATCAAGCTGCTGCCGGCGCGGCTGAAGGTCGCCCCCCGTAAGGACATCGGTCCGGGCCTGGTCGGCCTGCCCGTGTGGATGTGGGCAACCGCGGGAAAGAACTACTTCGGCCCGTTATACGCCGACGAGTCCGACCGGGGTTTGACCGTCTACATCGAAGCGAAGGTCGACCGGATCGTCTGGGACATGGGCAACGGCGAGAAGGTCACCTGCTACGGCGCCGGCACCGAGTACAAGGCCACGGGCACGCGGGCGGGTGCCACCTCCCCGGACTGCGGCTACGACGAGGGCTACTCGAAGGCAGACACCTACAAGGTCACCGCCACCACGCACTGGACGGTGAACTGGTGGACCAACAGCGACGCCACGAGGCGGGTGATCCCGCAGACCCGGAGAAGCGGCATCGTGCAGATCAGGATCAACGAACTCCAGGTGGTCACCAGATGAGCCTCGCGACGCGCAACGGGACCCCGTCGCTGGACGCGCCCGTCACCCCGCCCACGGTGGTCCGGCAGCGCCGGGTACGCCCCGGGTTGCTCGGTCTCGCCGTACTCCTGATCGCCCTGGGCGGGCTGGGCGCCGCGTTCGCGGTCACCTCCGTACGGGCCACGGGTAGCTATCTGGCGGTGGCCCGACCGGTGGAGGTGGGCCGCGAGATCAGCGCCGCCGACCTGGTCACCGTCCAGGTCGCCGGCGGCCAGGGGCTGCGCCCGGTGCCCGCCGGACGGCTCGACGAGGTGGTCGGCAAACGGGCCGCGGTCGCGCTGCTTCCGGGCACGCTGCTGACCCTGGGACAGGTCACCAACGATCCGCTGCTCGGCCCCGGCCAGCAGCAGATCGCGCTCGGCCTGAAGACCGCCCAGGTGCCGGCCCGCGAACTGCACCCCGGCGACAAGGTCCTGCTGGTCAGCACCCCGGACAACAACGCCAACGGGGACACGGCCGCCGCCGCCGGCACCCGGTTCGCGGCCACTGTCATCGACATGGTCAGCCCGGCCAACGACGACAAGGTCCTGTACCTGGCGCTGCTCACCCGTGATGTGCCCGCCGTGGTGGCGCTCGCCGCACAGGAACGACTCGCCGTCGTGCTGACCGAGGCGGCCTGAACATGGCGATCATCGCGCTGGTGTCCGCGAAGGGTTCGCCCGGCGTCACGACCTCGGCGCTGGCCTGCGCGCTGGCCTGGCACCGACGGCTGGTGATCGCCGAGTGTGACCCGGCCGGCGGCTCGATCCTCGCCGGATACCTCGGCGGCCAACTGGACGGCCCGCGCGGCATCGGAGAGCTGGCCGTCGGGGAGTTGCGCGACGGCAACCTGGAGACCGCGTTCTGGTCGCAGCTCGTCGACCTGGACGCACCCCGCCGGGAACGGCTGTTGCTGCCCGGCCTCGTCGACCCGGCTCAGAGCGGCAGCGTCACCCCGCTCTGGCAGCGCTTCGCCGACTACTTCGACGCCCTCGACCGCGGCACCCCCGGCTACGACGTCCTGGTCGACTGCGGCCGACTGCACGTGACCGGACCGCCGTGGCCGGTGCTGCGGGCCGCCTCGGTGGTGCTGTTGGTGACCCGGGCACACCTGCCGGACCTCTCCGGCACCCGCGCCGTGGTCACCGCGATCGAACGGGACTTCGTCGAGCACCGGGTGCCCCCGGGCACACTGCGGCTGCTGCTGGTCGGCGGCGGGCACGGGCGGGCCGAGATCAGCCGCGCCCTGAAACTGCCGGTCATCGCACGGCTGCCGCACGATCCGCGTACCGCCGGGGTGCTCGCCCTGGGCGGGACGGTGCGGGCCGGACGGCCGCTGATGCGCGCGGCGGCCGCGCTGGAGGTCCCGATCGGGGCGCTCCTGGAGCGGCGACGGGCCCGGTTGGCGTGGCCCGTGCAGCAGGGGGTGCCGGATGCGGTTTGAGCCGGTCTCCACCGATCCGCGCCAACAGCCACCGGGCGTGACCTCCACCGCGCCGCCTCTGGCCGGGCCGAACGGCCGGCACCACCAGTCCGGGCCACAGCCGCAGCCGGCACCCGCGGCCACCCCGCCACCGGAGTCGCCGCCCCGGCCCCGGATGGACTTCCAGGTGGTCCGGGAGCTGCGTCGGGAACTCACCGAACGGCTCACCCTCTGGCAGCGCGGCCGGGAGTTCACCGTCGAGGAGGAGGACACCGAGCGGGCCCGACTCGCCGTCACGGTGGTCGCCGCGTACGCGGACTCGGTGCGCCGGGCCGGCACGCCGATGGCTGCCGGCGACGAACGCCTGCTGCTCGATCAGGTGACCGCCGAGTTGGTCGGGCTCGGCCGGCTACAGACGCTGCTGGTCGACGACACCATCGAGGAGGTGCACATCCTCGGCTGCGACCAGGTCCGCATCACCCGGCACGGCGGTGGGGTGGACTGGGCCGAGCCGATCGCCGACAGCGACGCCGAGCTGGTGGAGATCCTCCAGGCGGCGGCCCGTCGGGCGGGCGCGACCGAGCGGTCCCTCTCCACCGTGAAGCCCACCCTCGACCTGCAACTGCCCGACGGCAGCCGGCTGGCCGCGGTGTTCCTGGTCAGCCACCGCCCGTACGCGGTGATCCGCAAGCACAACACCCTGGACGTGAGCCTCGACGACCTCGCGGGCGCCCGAGGTGACCTGGACGAGATGATCGACCCGCTGCTGCGCGACTTCCTCCGCGCCGCGATGCGCGCCGGTCTGAACATCATGGTCGCCGGGTTGGCCGGTGCCGGAAAGACCACTGTCATCCGGGCGCTGATGAACGAGATCCCGCCCGACGAGCCGTACGTGCTGCTGGAGGAGAGTCGGGAGCTGCTCCCGGCCCGTCGCCGGGAGCGGCACCGGGCGGTGATGAGCTTCGAGGCCCGGGAGGGCCACGGCGAGCGCGGCTTCGACGGCCGCCCGGCCGGTGAGGTGACCATCGCCGACCTGATCCCGCTGTCGCTGCGGATGGGCGTGCTGCGGATCATCGTGGGCGAGGTGCGGTCCCGGGAGATCGTGCCGATGCTCCAGGCGATGACCACCAGCCGGGGGTCGATGTGCACCATCCACGCCCGTACCGCCGCCGGGGTGGGTGAACGGATCGTCGAGCTGGCCCTGGCGCACGGCCGCGAGATGACCGTCGACCAGGCCCGCCGGATGGCCGGCAACGCGCTCGACCTGATCGTCTACGTCACCATCGAGGACGAGACCGCGATCGGCGGGCGGAAACACCGGTTCGTCTCCCATGTGGAGGAGGTGATCGGGGCCGGCGAAGCAGGTCGGATCACCACCACCACGGTCTTCGGGCCCGGCCCGGACGGTCGTGCGGTCCCCCGGCACCTGCCGGAACGGGTCCGCGACCAGTTGCTGCGGGTGGGTTACGACGCGCGGTTGCTGACCCGGTGGGTCGAGGCCGGTGCCGGCGCCTGGCGGCGGCCTCGGCAGACCCGACTGGCCCGGCGGTGACCTGATGCTCGGCAGCCTGGAGTTGATCGCGGTGGTCTCCGGGGCCGCCTGTGTGGCCGGGTTGCTGCTGGCCGTGGTCGCGCTGGTCGGCACCCGTAGACCCCCCGGGCCGCGCCCGGGCAGCGGGCCGGGGCTGAGCCGACTGTGGCGCGGGCCGGGCAGCACTCCGGCCGAGCAGCGGGCCTACCAGGCACTGCTGGTCGCCGCGCTGGTCGCCGGCGCGTTGGCGTTCCTGTTGACCGGGCTGCCGGTGGTGGGCCTGCTGGTGGCGGTGGCGGTGCCCGGCACCCCGTGGCTGTTCGGGGTGGGCAAGGCCGAACAGCGGGCGATCGCCCGGATCGAGGCGGTCGGCGAGTGGACTCGCCGACTCAAGGACGTCTCCGGCACCGGGCAGGGCCTCCAGCAGGCGATCATCGGGACGATCGGGAGCGTGCCACCCGGCGTCGAGGACGAGGTACGGCTGCTCGCCGCCCGGCTACAGGCCGGCTGGATGGCCCGCTCCGCGCTGCTGGCGTTCGCCGACGAGATCGCCGACCCGGTCTGCGACCAGGTGGTCGCGGCGCTGATCCTGCACCTGTCCGACCGGGGTGAGCGGCTGGGTGACGTGCTCGGTTCGATCGCCGGCGCGGCGTCCGCGGAGGTGGCCACCCGTCGGGAGATCGAGGCCAAGCGCACCCAGCCGCGCTTCGCGGTCCGCTTCCTCACCGGAATGACGCTGGCGACCCTGGCGTACGGGCTGGTCAACGCCGAGTACATCAGGCCGTACGGCACACCGGTGGGTCAGCTGGTGATGGCCGTCCTCGGCACCGCCTTCATCGGCCTGCTGGCCTGGGTGCGGTCGATGAGCCAGCCGCAACGGCCGGCCCGGTTCCTGCCGGCGCCCGACCCGGCCGAGGTGATCGCGTGAGCGCGAGGAGTGCAGCGCAGCGGAGCCCCGCAGTCGCGAACGAAAGGCCAGCCCGGTGAGCGCGAGGAGTGCAGCGCAGCGGAGCCCCGCAGTCGCGAACGAAGGGCGGCTCCCGTGATCGTGAACTGGCAGTTGGCCATCGCGGTCTGCGGTGGTGCCGGGGTCGGCCTGGGCGTGTTCCTGGTGATCCGGGAGCTGGTGCCGGCGACACCGGCGCTGGGGCCGGCCCTGCGCCGACTGCACCAGCCGCCGGGCACCGGTCGTCTCGCCGCGCCCGCGTCCCGGCGACTCGACTGGCTGACCGGGATGTCCCGCTGGTTGCGGCCGCCGCAGATGCAGCTCGCCCTGATCGGTCAGACCTCCGAGCAGTACGCCCTGTCGGTGTTGCTCTCCGCGCTGATCGGGTTGGCCACGCCGACTCTGCTCGGGGCGGCGCTGTGGGTGCTCGGCGTTCCGTTCCCGGTTGTCGTGCCGGTGCTCGGCAGCCTCGGCCTGGCGCTGCTGGGCGGTCTGCTGGCACACCGCGCCGTGGTGACCAAGGCCAACGCGGCCCGCGACGAGTTCCGCCAGGCGGTCTGCACGTACCTCGATCTGGTGGCCTTGCAGCTCTCTGCCGCGCACGGGCCGGTGCAGTCGCTGGAGCGGGCGGCGGCGGTCTGCGACGGTTGGGTGTTCGACCGGCTCCAGGAGTCGCTGCGGATCGCCCAGATGCAGATGCACGCGCCCTGGGACGAGTTGCGCGACCTCGCCGACAAGATCGGTATTCCGGAGTTGGGTGACGTCGGCGCGATCATGCGCTCCTCGGGAAGCGAGGGAGCGCAGGTGCACGAGACCCTGCGCAGCCGCGCCGACTCGCTGCGCGACCAGATCCGCACCGACAACCTCGCCCGCGCCGAGGGGGTCACCAGCAAGCTCGACATCCCGGGCGCACTGCTCGTCTTCGTGCTGCTCGGGTTCGTCCTCTATCCGTTCATCGCCCGTGTCTGACCCCGTCCCCTGAAGGAGTACGCCATGTCCATCCTCAGCTACCTGCACGTCGTGCTGACGACGCGCCTGGCCGAGCTGCGCCGGGACGGTGAGCGCGGTGACAGCCCGGTGCCCACCGCGGTGATCATCGCCGGCCTGGTCGTCGTCGCCATGGCCGTCACCGCTCTGGCCCTGACCAAGGCCGACAACTGGATGTCCGGCATCCCGGACTACACGAAGCCCGCCAAGTAGCCGGGATGCGTCGAGCCGCGCTGTCGAGGGGGCGCTGGGCGGTCAACGCCGTCCGGCACCGCCTCGCGGCCGTCGACCCGCAGCGGGGTGCCAACCCGGTGGAGTTGGCCGTGGTGATGCCGCTGATCCTGGTGCTGCTCTTCGCCTCGATCCAGATCGCGGCCGTCTTCCTCGCCCGCTCCACCGCGTTGCACGCCGCGCAGAGTGGCGTCAACGCGCAGCGGACGTACCAGGCGCCCAACGGCGCCGGGGTGGAGAGCGCCTCCAGTTTCCTCACGGCCGCCGGCGGTTGGCTGGTGGGCTGGGACAAGGCCGGCCCGACCTGCGTGACCACCACTACCGACGTGACCTGCACGGTGAGCGGCCGGTCCCTGTCGGTGGTGCCGGGTGTGGATTTCGCGATACAGCAGACCGCCCATGGAACGGTGGAGAGGGTGACCCCGCCATGACCCGTACCGCGGAGCGGGGCTCGGTCTCCATCGAGGTGGCGGTGCTCGCGCCCGCGTTCATCGCGTTGATGGTGCTGGCCGGTGTGGTCGGGCGCAGCGCGGTCGCCGCGGAGGCGCTCGACGCTGCCGCGCACGACGCCGCGCGGGCCGCCTCGATTTCCCGGGATTCCGACACCGCCCGGAAGAGTGCGCTGGAGGCCGCCCAGGCCCAGCTGGACTGGCACGGCCTGGCCTGCGTCAACGAACTGGACCCGGCATTCACCGGCTCGTCGCCCGACAATAAGTCCAGCTTCGACGACGCCTTCAGCAGCTCGGTCGGTACGGACGCCACGGTGACGGTGACGATCAGCTGCGTGGTGTCCTTCCGGGACATCACGCTCGACATCCTGCCCGGGATGAAGAGTGAGAAGGAGATCACCGCGGAGTTCACCTCCCCACTTGACCGTTACCGGAGTCGGCAATGACGGCCACCACGTTCGCTGTCAGGTCGTCGCGGGCAGGTGAGCACGGCCGGGTGAGCATCTTCCTCGCGGTGACGATGGTCGGCGTACTCGCCATCATCGGCCTCTCCTTCGACGGCGCCGGACAGCTCCGCACCCTGCAACGCGCCCAGAACCTGGCCGCCGAGGCGGCCCGGGCCGGCGGTCAGGCCATCGACCGGGCCACCGCCATCGAGGGCGGGCCGAAACGGATCAACGAGCCGGAGGCCCGGGTGGCGGTCGCCAACTACCTGGCTGCCGTGAACACCGCCGGCCACACCGTGAACTTCCCCCAGGTCGACGGGGAGACCCTGATCCGGGTGACCGTCTCCATCACCTACCAGCGCTCGATGCTCGGACCGTTCGTCCAGCAGAAGACGGTCACCGTCACCGGCGAGGCGACCGCGCGTGCCATCACCGCAACACCCTAGGAAGGAAGGCAGCCATGCCCGTATCGGGTGGGTCCGTCGTACGGCGGACCGGACGGATCCTCACCGGCATCGGCGCGCTGGCCGTGCTCCTGGTGCTGCTGGTCGGCGCGCCGATCGCGCTGCTCGCCTTCGCCGGTAACCCCCTGCCCGATCACCTTCCCACGATCAGCGAGGTGGGCACCGCGCTGACCAGCCGGGACGACGGTCAGCTCTTCCTGCGGGCTCTGGCCGTGGCCGGTTGGTTCGGCTGGGCCACGTTCGCCTTCTCCGTCCTCGTCGAGTTGGGTGCACAGACCCTGCGCCGGCCGGCGCCGAAGCTGCCCGGGATGGGTCGCCAACAGAAGGCAGCCGCCGCGCTGGTCGGCTCGGTCGCGCTGATCCTGGTCGCCAGCCCGGCCGCCGCCAGCGCCGCCGCGGTCTACGGCGCCCCGGCGTACGCGAGTCCCAGCGCACCGGCCGTCACCACCCTGGCCGCGCCAGCCCGCGCCGCGACGACACCGGACACGGCCGCGCCGGTGGCCCGGGGCGGGCTGCTCGGCATGGCCGGGACCGGGCTCGCCGCACCCGGTGCCTCGGCGGCGAACGACGAGGCCGCACCGGTGTACCGGGTGGCGCGGGGCGACTACCTCGGCGAGGTGGCCGAGCGGTACCTGGACGAGTTCGGCGACTACCGACAGCTCGCCAAGCTGAACAAGCTCGACGACCCGGACCGGATCCGCCCCGGTCAACTGCTCCGACTACCCACGGAGGCCGCCGACCAGGGGGCCCGGCAGCACGCCACCGGCCGGCTCGTCGACCGGCCGGCGGCGCCGAAGCCGCCCGCGCCCCGGCCGGCGCCCGAGCGGGCCGCACCGCCGCGGGTGGCCCCGGCACCACCCAGCGGTACGGAGTCAGCCGGCCAGCCACCCGCGATGACGGTCGGCGCGGCCCGGGCCGGTGCCGCCGATCGAGTGAACCGCCCGCTGGCGGTCTCCGCCGTCCTGGCCGTGGCGAGCATCGTCGGCGCCCAGATCGGCGCAGTCCTGGGGCTGCGCCGCCGTCCGGCCACCGCCGGGGGCGCTCCGCGCCTGGCCGCCTCCTCCCGCACGCCCCGAGGTGGCGCGGGCCGAAGCAGCAGCGGCACGGGCCGGAGCGGCAGCGGCACGGGCCGGAGCGGCGCCACCCGGCGGGCCAGTGGTGGGGCGGCCGGGAGCGGCGCCGCGTGGGCTGCCAACCGGGCGGCGGCGGCCATCGAAGCCCCCACGCCACCGAACGGCGGCACCGCGCCCAGCGGTAACGACTTCACACCTCGCGGCGGCGGCGGAATGACACCCGCCAGCAGCGGGGTGGCACCTGCCGGCTACGAGGCGGCACCTACCGGCAGTGGGTCGGCATCTGCTGGCTACGGCACGGCACCTGCGGGAAATGGGGTGGCACCTGCGGGCAGTGGGATGGCTTTCCCCGGTAGCACGGCGTTCCCGGGTAGCGGGATGGCTCTCTCTGGCGGCACGGCACCTCCCGGCGGCGGAATGGCGACCGCCGGCTCTGAGGGCTGGAGTGGTCACGACGGCTGGACCGGCGATGGTGGCGAGGGCGGGCTGTTCGACGGCGGGCACGGCCTGGACTCCGTACCGGACGGTCCGCCGGTCGGCCGACACCGACGCACCTGAGCGGCCCGCACGACCTGCTGGCCCGGCCGCCCTGCGGAGGCTCCGTACATCCAAAAGGGGTGTGCCGTGTGCCGGACCGGCGACTCGGCTGGCCACCTCGTGCTTGATCGGTTTCTCCAGGTCGCGCCGATCGCGGCCGCGGCGGTCTGGTCCCAGCCGCCGAAGCGGGAGCCGGGGCAATGTCTCGGGGAGCGATATACCTCTGAGTCATAAAAATGACTCAGAGGTATAAGCGTCGATAGCGTCAGTGCCTCCGCGGCACCGAAGGCATCGGCGCCCGGTCGTACACCGCGACGATGGAGGGCGCACCGCGACGCTGGAAGCACCCGGGGCTGGTCACGGCAGGCTGGGCCAGGGCAGGCAGGGTCAGGGCAGGCGGGTCTGGAGCACGCCGTTCTGGATCCGGGTGGGCAGGATCTGCTGGTCGTTGCCGGACGGCCCCTGCACGACCTCGCCGCCGTTGAGCCGGAAGGCGCTGCCGTGCCACGGGCAGACCACGCAGGCGTGGCCGTCGATCTCCTGCACTTCGCCCTCGCCGAGCGGCCCGCTCTGGTGCGGGCAGCGCTCCAACATCACGGTCACCTCGTCACCGTGCCGGTAGAGGATCACCGAGACGTCGTCGTCCACCTCGCGGGTGATCAGGGTGCGTTGCGGCAACGTCGCCATGTCGGCCAGCGAGTGCCAGCCGTCGGACATCCGCCGCAGCTCGGAGATGCTCTGGTTGACCTGTGCCCCCTGCTTGTACGCGAGGTGACCCCCGATGTACGCCCCGAGGCTCACCGTGGAGAGCCCGAGGAAGCCGAGGGCGCGGCCCATCCCGTGGCGGCCGGACAGTCGGGCGGCCAACGAGCCGGCGTAGAGCGTCAGGCCGACGGTGTTGGCGGCGGCGTGCACCAGGCCGACCCGGCGCTGCTCGCGGGCGAGTGCCGCCCAGTCGTTCAGACCGGCGACCGCTGCGGGCAGCGCGCTGACGGTGCCCAGACCGACCAGTACGGTGGCGGGGCGACGCTGCCCGGGCATGAGGTCCAGCACGGCGGCGCTGATCCACGCGCCGACCGGCACCTGCACCATCGCCGGGTGCAGCGGATGCCCGAGGGTCACCCCGTGCAGCAGGTCACGTAGCCGGCGCGGACGCAGCGTCCCCAGCACGACCTTCTGCAACCGGTCACCCGCGCGGTCCAGCCGGGAGTCCTGCTCAACTTTCGTCAAAAGTGCTCGCACGAGTACCGACTTCCCGGCGATCGCCGTCGCAAACCGGTCGACGCCGACAAACCTGCCGCAGCGCCCACGCCGCCGATCTTGCAGTTTCTGCTCCGATAATTCGGGACACAAGCCGCGAACCGGCAACCAAAAGTGCAAGATCGACGGGGATTGTGGGGGCGGGACGGGCCGGGCATGCTGGCGGGATGGGTGTGCGGGTGGAGCGGGTCGGGGCGGTTACCACGGTGGTGCTGGACCGGGCGGCCGCCCGCAACGCCGTCGACGGGCCGACGGCGCGGGCGCTGGCTGACGCCTTTCGAGCCTTCGAGGCCGATCCGGACGCGGCGGTGGCCGTGCTCTGGGGTGCCGGTGGCACGTTCTGCGCCGGCGCCGACCTCAAGGCGATCGGCACGCCGAGTGGCAACCGGGTCGAGCCGGAGGGGGACGGCCCGATGGGTCCGACCCGGATGACGCTCAGCAAACCGGTGATCGCGGCGATCTCCGGGTACGCGGTGGCGGGCGGGCTCGAACTGGCGCTCTGGTGTGACCTGCGGGTCGCCGAGTCCGACGCGACCCTCGGGGTGTTCTGCCGCCGCTGGGGGGTGCCGTTGATCGACGGCGGCACCGTCCGGCTGCCCCGGTTGATCGGCGAGAGTCGGGCCATGGACCTGATCCTCACCGGCCGCCCGGTGCCGGCCGACGAGGCGTACACGATGGGGTTGGTCAATCGGTTGGTGCCACCCGGCCAGGCGCGGGCGGCGGCCGAGGAGTTGGCGGCCGCGATCGCCCGGCACCCGCAGACCTGCCTGCGCAACGACCGGGCGGCGCTGCTGGCCGGCGCGGGGCGAGGAGAGCCGGAGGCGCTGGCGACCGAGTTGGCGTACGGGATGAACTCGCTGGCCACGGACGCGGCGGCCGGCGCGGCCCGGTTCGCGGCGGGCGAGGGCCGACACGGCACGACGCCGCCGGGAGGGGGGACCCTCCCGGCGGCGCCCGGTGCGAGCTAGCTCAGTTGCGGTTGATGGTGAAGGTTGTCGTGGGGTTCTGGATGTCCACCGCGTTGTTGCTCAACCGGAGGTTGTTGAAGGTGACCGACCCGACGGCCGGCCCCTGCCCGGCCTCCGGCATCGGGTTGGCCCAGATGGCGAAGCCCGACTTCGCGTCGTAGGCGTCACCACTCTTCCGGGCACCGCTGATCGAGACGTTCGTGAAGACCGTGTCGGTGATCGGGTTCTGCGGCTGCCCGCCGACGTAGTTGGTCTGGAACATGATGCCGCTGTAGGTGGGGTCGACGATGTCGACGTCGCTGACCCGGATGCCCTGGAACACCTTCGAGGCGGAGAAGACCCAGATCGCCGGGAAGGTCTGCGAGCCCCAGAAGTGCCCACCGGCCCGCACGATCGAGATGTTCTCGAACCGGGTGGGCGGGCTGGCACCGAAGCCGTTCATCGGGTAGCCGAAGTCGAGCGAACTGATGGTGATGCCCGAGTAGACGAGCGTGTCCGCGATGTAGATGTTGCGGAACGTGTTGCCGTAGCCGCCGTAGACGGCGACGCCGGCGGCCCGCCAGGTGAGGGTCGAGGTCAGGTTCTCGTAGACGTTGTCCCTCATGTCGGCGCCGCCCGCGTCGATCGCCGAGAACAGCGCGAAGCTGTCATCGCCGGTGGCCCGGGCGTCGTTGTTGCTGACCAGGTTGTTGGTGCTCCCGTTGGTCATGTTGATGCCGTCGGCGAACATGTTCCGGATCCGGGAGTTCTTGATGGTCATGTAGTCGGTGTTCGCACCCCAGTAGAGGCACACCATGTGCTCGTTCCAGATGTTGTCGATCACGATGTTCGACACGTTGGAGAAGTCGAACACCTTGCCCGGGCCGTCGATGCGCGAGGTGTAGTTGCCGAAGTAGGCGAAGTTCTTGAAGGACGAGTTCGCCGCCGAGTTCTCGGCCCGGAAGCCGATGTCGGTGTTGTCCTGGCCCGAGGGAGCGTTGAACCGGGTGTACCAGGGGCCGGCACCGGTCACCTGGACCGCCTTGCCGTACACCTGGAACTTCGACGAGGTGGAGTAGTTGCCGGCCGGCAGGTAGACCCCGATCAGGTTGCCGGTGGTGTCCATCCGCACCCGGTCGAGGGCGTTCTGCACGTCCTGGTGGGTGAAGCCGGTCGGCGTGGTGTAGCGGGCAGGGTCCGGGTTGGCGATCGGCGCCACCTGCTCCGTGTTGATGAAGTCGATGGCGTACGTGGTGGTGTTGGCCGGGTCCTTCTGAAGACGGATCTTGCTGCCGGCCGGGACGGTGGAGTTGAGCATGACGTTGGCTTCGTCGTAGATGTGCCGCGGTCCGCCCGCGCTCGGCGAGTTGCCCGGGCTGGTCTCGTTGCCGTACAGCCAGGCGTACCGGGACGTCAGGTCGATGGCCTTGTGGAACGTGCCGTTGACGTAGACGTTCAGCGTCGAGTTGATCCCGCCGCCGCCCGGGGCGTCCGGGATGGAGAAGCGGGTGACAAGCGTGTTGGTGCTGGCCCGGGTGGTGAACTCGACGTAGCTGCCGGTCGAGTTGAGGGTCACCGCCCGCCGACCGGACGCCTCGCCGGCCAGGTCGCCGACCTCCCGGTTCGGCCCGACGACGGTGGCGCCGCCACCGACCGTGCCGTCCTCGGCCTCGTACATGTCGTACGGCATGTTGGCGCCGCGACCGACGAAGAGCGGACGGTCACTGGTGTTGTTGGCCTGCTTGACCGGCAACTCGTTGCCGTCGGCGGCGAGCACCACCCGGACGGTGTACTTACCGTTCGCGGCGGTCCAGGTGCCCAGGTTGATCGGGCCGACCGTGGCGCCGGCGTTGATCACGCCAGAGTACGAGCCGGTCAGGGTACGGACCACGGTGCCGGACTCGTTGAGCACGGTGAGCGTGATGCCGTGCGCGCCGGACGCGGACGCCACAGTGCCGGCGTTGCGCACCGACACCGAGAAGGTGACCGTGTTGCCGGCCGACGGGTTGCCCGGCGACCAGGCGACCGACGAGGCGACCAGGTCCGACGTGGCGACCGCGCTGACCACCAGCGGGCTGGGGTTGGTGTAGCTGTTGTTGGTGTCGTCCTGCTCGACGACGGTGTTCGACTCGTCGACCTTGGCGCTGAGCGGGTAGCTGCCCGCGTCACGGGTGCCGATGCTGGCGCTGACAGTGGTCGAGGCGCCGGCCGCGAGGCCGCCGACCGACGCGGTGCCGACCCGGGTGGAGCCCAGGTAGAAGTTGACGTTCGTCGCACCGGAGGCCGCCGAGCCCGCGTTCCGCACGGTCGCGGAGAGCGTGATGGTGCTGGTCTCCACCGGTGCGGACGGGCTGAACGACATGCCGGTCACGGTCAGGTCCGGGTTCGGCGCCGGGGTGCCGAAGACCTGGAACTCGGCCACCTGACCGGCCGGAGCGCCGGTGTTCGAGGCGATCGAGAGCCGTACGTCGGCCGCCGCCCCGGAGACCGGGATGGTCACCGTGTTGCCGCTGCCCGGGTTGAAGGTGTAGTTCGCCGCGCCGACCAGGGTGGTGAAGCTCGACGAGCCCTGGTCGCGGCCGAGCACCGTGATGTTCTGGGTACGCGCGCCCCACGCCGAGTCCGGGTTGAGCTTCACGACGACCTGGCTGAGGCTGGCGTTCGCGCCGAGCTGCACGGTCAGCGTGCTCGGGTTGCCGTTGCCCTCCCAGTAGGTGGCCACGTTGTTGTCGTTGGCGTTGGTGGCCACGAACGTGTGCACGTACCCGGAAGCGGTGATCGGCTTGCCGATCGCCAGGTTGGAACCGGTGGGCGGGTTGCCGGTGCCGGTCCGGGTCACGGTGTTGCTGTTCGCCGACTGGTTGCCGGCCGCGTCCTTGGCCCGCACGTAGTACGACACCGTGGCGCTGTCCGCCTGGCTGTCGGTGTACGTGAGGGTCGAGCCGTTGACGCTGCCGCGCAGTGCGCCGTTGGCGTAGACGTCGTAGCCGGTCACCCCGACGTTGTCGGTGGACGCCGACCAGGCGAGCCGGATCTGTCCACTGGCCGGCTGGGTGTAGGCCAGGTTGCCCGGGACGCTTGGCGCCTGGGTGTCGGTGCTGCCGGTGGCGCCGTACACCTCGACCTCGGAGAACTGCGCGGCCGGCCAGCCGGAGTTGCCGGTGACCTGCACGCGTACGTAGCGGGTGCTGGCCGCGGTGAAGCTGACGGTCGCGGTGTTGCCGCTGCTCGGGTTGAAGGTGTAGCCGGCGGACGCCTTCAGGGTGGTGAACGTCGAGCCGTTGGTCGAGCCCAGCACCGACAGCGTCTGCGTACGGGTCTGCCAGTCCGACGCGGGCGGCAGCTTGAGCACCACGCGGTCCACGCTGACCGTGGCGCCCAGGTCCGCCTGGATCCACTGCGGGAACGCGTTGTTGTTGCTCTCCCAGTAGGTCGACGCGTTGCCGTCGTTGGCGTTGCTCGCCACGTAGTTCTGGTTGTAGCTGCTGGCGGTCATGGTGGCGGAGAGCCCGGCGAGCATGGCCACGCGGGCGGCGGTCGCGGACGGGTCGGCCGCCGGTGCCGCGCTCGCCATGGGGGTGACGACCGGGGCGGTGGCGAGGAGCATCCCGGCGAGCGCGCCGGCGAGCATACGACGGCGGCCCGTGCGGGCGGTGCGGGGGGCGGTGGTGGGCGCGCCGGTTGGCGGCGTGCCTCGTCTGGTGCCGGTCCTGGACATGGAGTCGCTACACCTCTTTCGGGGGTGGGTGTGGGTGCGTTGCCCGGTGACGGGTGCAGGGGTACGCCCGTCGTTCCGCGACAGGTGGGGGACGGTGCGGGTTGGGGACGGGATCGGACGGCCGGCGCGGCGTTGCGCCGGAGCGCCCGGACCGGGTGCCCCCGCCCGGTCCGGGCGGGGGCACCCGACCTAGCTGGAGTAGACCTCGAACTCGCTGAGCTGGCCGGCTGGCCAGCCGCTGTTGCCGGTGACGGTCAGTCGCAGGTACCGCTGGGTGGTCGCCGTGAACGTCACGGTGACCGTGTTGCCGCTGGCCGGGTTGAAGCTGTAGCCGGCGGCCCCCTTCAACGTGGTGAACGTCGAGCCGTTGGTGGAGCCGAGCACCGCCAACGTCTGCGTACGCGTCTGCCAGGCCGATGACGGTGGGAGCTTCAGCACGACCCTGGACACCGACCGGTCGGCCCCCAGGTCCACAGTCAACGACTGCGGGAACGCGTTGTTGGCGCTCTCCCAGTAGGTGTTCGCGTTGCCGTCCACGGTGTTGGCGGCGGCGTACACGTCGGAGTGGCTGGTCTCGGTGACCGACCGTCCGGCCGCCAGGTTGCCGCTGGGCGGCGGCGTGGTCGGGGGCGGGGTGGTCGGCGGTGGGGTGGTCGGCGGTGGGGTGGTCGGCGGTGGGGTGGTCTGGGTGCCGCCGTACACCTCGACCTCGGAGAGTTGCGCGGCCGGCCAGCCGGTGTTGCCGGTGACGGTGACCCGGATGTAGCGGCGGTCACCGGAGGGCAGCCCGATCGACACGGTGTTGCCCGCGCCGGGGGTGAAGACCCGACCGGCGGACGACGCCAGGGTGGTGTACGACGAGCCGTCGGTGGAGCCGAGCACCGACAGGGTCTGGGTGCGTTGCTCCCAACCGCTGGGCAGCTTGAGCGCCACCCGGTCGACCGACCGGGACGCGCCCAGGTCGATGGTGACCGACTGGGGGAAGGCGTTGTTGGCGCTCTCCCAGTAGGTCGACGCGTTGCCGTCCACCACGTTGGCGGCCGTGTAGCTCTGGTTGGTGCTGGTCGCGGTCGTCGACCGGCCCAGCGCCAGGTTTCCGCTGGTCGGGGGCGGGGTGGTCGGGGGCGGGGTGGTGGGCGGCGGGGTGGTCGGCGGCGGCGAGGTGGGTCCACCGCCCCACTGCGGAGTCGGCCACGGGCCGCAGTACGGGGTCGGGGTGTACCAGCCGGAGTTGCCGGAGCCCTGGGTGATCTGGAACCCGGCGCCGACGCAGTTGTGCATCGGGTTGCTCTGCGCGATGTTGGTGGCCCGCACGTTGGTGAAGGACACCTGGCTGTTCGCCTGCACCTGGAGCGCGTACGTGCCGGCGCCGTCGATCCGTACGTTGTTGAGGTTGATTCCGTTGGTCTGGCCCTCGATCCAGTGCAGCGCCGCGTAGGAGCTGTCCAGGATGTCGGTGTCGGTGATGTTGATGGTGGGGTTCTGGAACGCCTCGTTGAGCGCGGAGAACCAGATCGCGCCGACCCCGAAGTTCCAGTTGTAGTCCGAGTTGCCGTTACGGATCAACGTGTTCCGGGCGATCGTCCAGGTGCCCTGGACTCCGGTGGCGCCCTGCACGCCGGGGTAGCGGTTCGCGACGTGGATGCCGCCACCGTTCGTCAGCGAGTCGGCCGTCACGTTGTCGGTGATCTTGATGTCCCGACCGCCGTAGCTGACCAGGTGATTGGCCAGCAGGGTCACCCCGATGGTGTTGTGGGTGAAGGAGTTGTTGACGTTCGGCACGCTCTGCGCCCACATCGCCAACGCGTCGTCGCCGGTGTTGCGGACGAACGTGTTGGTCACCGTCGAGTTGGTCACGCCGGTGTGGAAGTTCACCCCGTCCGCGGTCTGGTCGAGGATGCGGCTGTTGCGGATGGTGAAGTTGTCCATCGGGCCGTCCATCCACGCCCCGACCTTGGTGTTCTCCAACCACAGGTTGTCGACCACCGAGTTGGTCATCGCCCCGCCCAGGGCGTTGACCTGGTCGTCGTCGACCCGCTCGCGGATGTCGCCGATGATGGCGAAGTCCCGCAGCGTCACGTTACGGCTGGGCCCGTTCGCCTCGTGCGCGCGGACCGGGCCGGTGTAGCCGCCACCGGGGACGTACTTGCCGTAGATGCCGACGGACCTGTTCCGCTCGGTGGGGTGCCGCCCGCCGAGCACCGAATACCAGGGGCCCGCCCCGCGCAGGGTCACCCCGTCGACCACCACGTGGTCCCAGAGGGTGAAGGTGCCGGTCGGGATCCAGACCGCCCGGCCCTGGGCCTTGCCGGCGTCGACCGCCGCCTGGAACTTGGCCGTCGAGTCTGTCGCGCCGCTCGGGTCGGCGCCGAAGTCGGTGACCACGTCGAGCACACCGGAGGGCTTCGTGATCGCCGGGGCGACCAGCTCGAAGTCGGCCAGGTCGATGGTGAACGTGGGCGACTGCGCGGTAGAGGAGACCTGGAGCCGGATCTTCGTGCCGGCCGGCTGGGTGCTGCCGAACAACGCCCGGGTCTCGTCGTAGAAGTGGTGCGGGTTGGTGTCGCCCGGGTTGTTGTTGAACGGGTATCCGCCGTAGTACCAGCCGTACCTCGACGTCACCGGGACCGACTTCAGCAGCGCCCCGTTGGCCCGCAGGTCGATGGCGGCGTCGCGGCCGGTGCCGGCCGGGCTGTCCGGCAGGCTGTAGCGGAAGGTGACCGCGTTGGCCGGGGCGGTGAGGGTGAACTCGACGTACTCGCCGACGGCGTCCAGGGTGACCGCCTCCCGACCGGACGCCTCGGACGGCAGCGTGCCGTAACGCCGGTCCGGGCCGATCTTCGTGCCGTTGTGGGCGGTCTCCTCCGCCTCCTGCTCGATGAACGGCACGGTGGCGCCCCGGTTGGGGATGTCGAAGGGGGACAACCCCGCCGCCGAGGCCGGGGTCGCGGTGCCGGTGACCGCGAGGGCGGTCACCGAGGTGGCGGCGAGCAGGGTGGCGGCGATGGCGGCCAACCCTGTTCGGGCCGGGTGTCGAAGGTGGTGCGGGGTGCCGGTGGTGTGGTTGGCCATGAGCTGCGCTCTCCCTTTCGTCAGGCAGGCCAGATCCCCCCGTGTCGGTGCGGTGTCGCGCGTCCCCCTCGGTTCTCCCTTCTTGGTGGCGTGGGGGGGGGGGGGGGGGCGCGGGGGGCCCCCCCCCCCCCCGGCCCGGCAAACGATGAGCCAAACGATCCTACCACCCACCACCCCCCCCCGGGCCCT